>DATLZR010000144.1 GCA_035573895.1 Blastocatellia bacterium
GGGCATTTTCTTCTTCCTTGTCGCTCCGCATCATAAATGGTCTGAAGCTCGGCCGGCGTCAGCGCTCGGTTGAAGATCTCCACTTCGTCCAAAGCAAGCTCCAGAGCAGTGAAAACGGCTCCAGGAAATGCCACTGCTGACCTGGCGAACCAGAGTGGCGCTGTATTGCTGGTCGTGAAACCTGTGACAGTGATAGGAGCCGAAGTTGTGCAGGAGCCACTCAGGTCACAGACCGTGAGCGTGACGCTTCCGCTCGCACTCACCCGCGCCGCGATGAAACGCCAGTCTGACGGGGTTGTTCCGAATGGAACCGGCGGGCCGGTAATAATGGTTCCGTTGAGATTGAATTTGACTACGTAGGTGCTGCCGCTCACTTCCAGGTAGAGGCTGTAGCCGTTGCCGCTGGCAAATTTCTCAATGAGCGGCGTGATCGCCACCGGCGTAGGAGCTGCCCACACCCACAGAGTGATGGTAATGCCGCTGGGACCGATGTTCAGGCTAGAATTGTGCGGCGCTTCGGCGAAGCTGCGATTGAAAAAGAGCGCGCCGCGCGGAGTCGGAGGCGGAGGCGGAGCAGTGGGGTCTACGACCACTGGATTGAGTGTACCGCCCAAGATGTTCGGGGCCGGCAATTGACTCACAACCTGTGGTCCAGCCCCCAGGCTGATGTTCAACGGATTGCCGCTCGGATCCTTTGTCGTCCCGTTGTTGCCTCCCGCCAGGTCCTGCACAGTGCTTTGGCCGACGGCGTCATCGAGCGGCCACCAGCCGACCATGCCGGAAGGCGCTGGCACGCACGGTCCACCCGGGCAGGTGGGCAATGTGATGCAGTGTTTCGTCTGACAGATCACTTGGCCTTGACCGGTGAGAACGATGTCGAAACAGATCGTGGCTCCCGGTTGAGCGTTCGGGCCACTGATGGTCACCGTCCCGGTGAGAGATTGACCGGGCGGCAGCGGTGTCGTGATCGAACTGGGTGTGATCGTCACGCCCGGCGGCGGCACAAGGTTGATTCCTGTCGCAACGGTGTTGGAGAGATTGGTTACGGTGGCTGTGTAACTGAACGTGCCATTGGGATTGCAGCTCACCTGTTCGTTGCTCACGCTCGTGCATTGGGGACAGTTCACGGTGAGCGCTGCCGAGGCCGTCGCATGGTACTTGTTCGGTGGATCGGGTGAATTCGGTGGATTGGGCGGGAATGTGCTGGAGCCGTTGCGCTCGCCGTTGATCGAACCTGACGCGCCCGGCGTGCTCGAACCGGTGGGATTGGTCGTAGAGCCATTGGGTCCCGGCAAGCTGGTCCAGGTGATCGTTGCCTGATTCGTCAGGGTTGTCGGACACGGTGCCGTTGCCGAGACCGTCGCCTGATACGTGATCTGGATCGCCGCTCCATCATCCAACTGCGGGCAGGTCACGCTGACATTTTGGCCTGCGGCGCTGCCGGTGCACCCCGCTGGAAGCGTGAGCGAGCCTGTTACCACGGTAAGGCCGGGCGGCAAAGTATCGGTGAAGACGCTGTCGAACGCATCGGCGGTGCCGGTGTTGGCGATGGTAACGGTATAGGTGACCGGCGGTCCACCCAGCACGACTGCCGCCGGGGAGACGCTCTTGGTCAGCTTGAGATTCGGTTCAACGACGTGGACATTGACCGCGCCGGAATTGCTCGCGAACGGGTTCCCTGCTTCGTCTGTAAATCGCACCTGGAACTGATTGGGCAAGGTGGTGCTGCTTTGATTGCTGGCGATATTGTCTACCAGCGCGTTGAACTCGATGATGGCGAATTCCAGGTTCGGGTCGTTATCGTTGTTTGTGATGGGCAAAGCTTGTGGTCCGACGAAGAAGATCGGATCTACTCCAGCGCCAGGAGTAAAGGGTCCCCCACCCTCCAGGAGGTTACTGGTAGGCGTTGGCGATCCCGGACACTGCGGCGGATTCGGTCCCGGAACCGTCGGCCAAAATGCACTCCCACTGGTGACAGAGCTATCGGCCACAAAAAGCACGCGGGCCGTGCCCGGTAGATAGGTTAAGCCCGGCGGCAGCAGGTCTTGAATCTGGAAATTCGGCGTCGTGCCTTCGGGGATGACCGTGATCAACCGGTAGCGGACGATCTCGCCGATGGCTGCATCCACCGTGCCGCCTTGAGAAGCGGATTGCGGGATCGTGTGAACTTCGGAAGTCGTCTGGATGCACTTGGCGAAGGGCGTCGGACCGACGCAGGCCCGAGCCGTGTCTTCAAACGGCCCGCCAAAGCCCGCCGTGACGAAGTTCGGTCCGCCTTCGGTGTTCGAGTAGTTCTCCAGCCTGGCGCGGTTGTCGCAGCAGCCCGATTTGATGTCGCTGAGAAGCATGGCATCGAAGGTGATGACGGCAATGTTCTTCCCGTTCGTGGGATTGAAGGGGCCGAGCGCACCTGTCGTTGGGCCTGGGTCGGTGAGCTCGATGATGACGGAACCAAATCCGCCCGGACTCACGGTGAACGGAATAGGAGTGCCCGTCCCATCGGTGACGCAGAGCGTGTTGAAGTCAGGAACGAAGCACGACGGCAGATCCGTCGGACCGAGCGGGATGATGTCCCGAATCTTCACATCGAAGACGCCGTTAGGCGAAGAGCCTTGATTCTCGACGACGATGGCGAAGGTCACTTTGTCGTTGGCGTCCACGCCGGAGATATTGCTGTTCAAATTGAGCGATCCGATGTTGGACGAATTGATCGTCCCGCTGAAGCGGGGGCAGGAACCACCGGGCGGCGTGAACGTTCCCGATGGAGGCGCAGCAGGAGAGAAGATCGCATTGGGATTGTCGCTGGCCACAACTCCTTTGATGATTCTGAGATTCGGTTCGGCCATCTGGACTTGGGCAATGGCGACCTGACAGAACCTTGCCTTGAACGTGTTGTCCTCGCACTCTTGCGCCTCGTTAGTCAGGAAGAGGCCGTCAGCAAAGGGATCGTTCGTAGCTGTGACCGTGAACAGAAGGTCTATCTTTCGAGGCGTGTTCGTCGAACTGTTGAAGGTTCCGTAGTTAAAGGTGAGACTGTTTGTCGTCGGAGCGGCCGCGAACAACAGGCTCACCGTGAGCGAATTCGTCGGTCCAAGGCATGCTAGACCGGGCGTGGGGATGCCGCAGGCCGCGGCAGTGAAGGTCCACGCCGGGCCAGCCGTCCCATCGGCGTCGGGATCAGCCACATCGAAGATGGGCAGCGGCAGCCAGTCCTGGATGGTGAGGTTTTCGGCGTCGCTCGAAGGGATGACTTTCTCAATGCGGAAGGTGACTTCGTCGCCAGGCGTCACCTGCGGCTTGGCGGGACAGGGCGATGTATTCGGCCCGCAAATTTCCTGACCAGCGCGTTTCACGGCATAGACAGTTTTCTTGATAAGGTCCGTCACGATGGCCGTGAGAGTCTTGCTGTCGTCTTGAGCCGTCACGCCCGTCGGCGTTGGAAGCTGAGGAGGATTGACGTTGGTGAAGACCTCGCCGCGAATCTCCACGCAATTGGCGAGCGGATCGTCCTTGTCCACAAATGGGTCGCCGGGATGGTTCTGAGGGAAGGAGAATTGATCCTGTATCTGTGCATAAAAGACGATTTGACCTGTGGCCAGAACAGTAGAAGTCGGCGTCGTCGCCCAGCCGCCGGTCAGGATTCCGGCCAGGTGTCTGGGGTTCAAGGGAAAGAGGTTGGTCATCTTCTGGGAGACTCTGAACAGGAGACTGGTCCCGCCCTTAATGCCCTGGCAGGTGGAGTTCGGATCAGGAGTGACAGATAAATCCAAAAGGGGAATGAAAGATCCACTGACGGCGCCGAACTGATCCGTCACCGTCAGCGTCGGCGCGGGTGTTGGCAGGAACTGTTGGCCATCGGAGAGCAGGTCTCGAACTTCTAGCTTCCCGAAGGTCTTGAAGTCGGAGATCTGGAAAGTGAGCGTGTACTGGAGCACATCCCCCGGTGTGGGGCCAGGAGCGCCGGTGTCTTGAAATACGGCCACCTTCTTTTGAATGGCGATGCATTTGTCGTTGAGAATATGGTCATCAGGCTTCACATCGCTGATGACGTGTGCCGGTGATGTATCACATGGGTCTATCGGCGTCCAATCGCCTTCGGCTTTGACATCGTTCACCGATTGAACCGGCTGGCAATTGGGCGGAAGAACGGGATTGCCGTTTGCATCTTTTTCAGGGATGAAGAATTCAACGACGACCATAGCATCGGGGCCTGGCCCGCCGGTGAGCGAAACCCATGTCACGGTCAAACAATTGTTCGGGGGATTATTGGGCACGCCGGCGGGCGGCGGTGTCACTGTAGGCGGCGGAGTAGACGGACTAACGGAGACCACGCTTTGGAAGGCCAGGTTGTTGGGGAAGCAATCGGTCACCGTGACGTTGTTGACCGTTTGGCCGTTGGCGATGTCAACCGTAATCTTGTACTGCAGCGGGTAGTACGAGGTGAAGTTCGGACCGGTAGCGGTTTCATCTTCGGGGCCAAGGTACTCTTTCTTGGTGGTGAGGACGGTCGGGGTCGTCTGAGCATTGACGGTCCATTGAGTGCTCGGCGTCGTATCGCTCAGAATCGGCGGGTCAGTGCTCGGATTATCCAGCGGGTCTGCGCCATAGCGAAAGCCGCCGCGCGCGAAGATCTTGAGCGGTGCGCCGGCGTCGGCGAGGTTGCTCACGTGGGCGGTGACCTGAACTTCAATCTCAGGCTGCGTGGGATCGAAACTCCCAAAAGGAAGCTCCAGCGTGATGAGTTGTGCACCGGCCGGAACCGTGACAGGCGTAATGCCGCTTGCGGCGAACGGATGCGGCAGCGCCACAGTTGGAGGCATCGGGTTACAGGGAGCGGGAACGGGGAAACTGTTCAACGAAACAGGGCCGCCGACCACGCCAACCATCTCGGCTTTCACGAACGTGATGCCGTCGCAGGCGCAGGGAGGCGTTTGCGCCGGTTTCGTGATATTCGCTCCACCGGCATCCAGCACCAGGTCAATGAACGGGGCGTAGCCGATGTCGCCCGGATTGGAAGTGGCGTTTTTGAATTTCACCGTGAAGGTGAAGTCTTCGCCGATGAGCGCCTCCGCAGGCACCGTGAGCGTGACCTGCGGCTGTGGGCCCGATTGAACGGTGACCGTTTTCGGGTTCCACAACAACCCCAGGGCCAGCAGCAGGCCCATGCTCACGTAAATCAACCGCGTCCTTCTTCGATTCAAGCGAATGCTCTGGCCCTCCATTGTGACCTCCCTCGGAAAATAATCTCCCAACGGAGGAAAGGTTCCGACGGATTACTCATCCGTTGGTCCTTTTCATCCGTTGGCCAACGCATTTTTTCGTGGCGTGCCATCGCGCATGGCCGATTCCCGTGATCATCGCCACGCCCGTGGAGGCTGATGCGGATGGAAATTCTCATCTTGCATGATTGGTCCCGCATGTGCTTGCTCCAGATACCCCGACCTTTTACAATTGCTCGCGAGCGGTATCGAGCAATATGAACCAACAATCGCGCAATCTGCTCGGACGCATCTCGGTGGATCCGCAGATCTGCCACGGCAAGCCCTGCATCAAAGGTACCCGCATCCCGGTCTTCGTCATCCTCGACGCTCTTGCCGCTGGCATGACCCAGCAGGAGATCATCGAGGAATATCCTCCTGTGACGGAAGAAGACATCCGGGCAGCTCTTTACTACGCCTCGCTGGTAACCCAACAGGAGGAGGTATCGCTGCCAGTATGACATGAGACTCCTCCTCGATGCCAACATTCCGCGCTCGACCAAAGTCGTCCTGGCCGCGTGCGGCCACGACGTCGTTGATGTACGCGACATCTTGCCTCCGGCAGCTCCCGATTCGGTGATTTACGAATGAGCAAAGCAAGACGGTCGTTTGCTCATTACTCGCGACTATGATTTCCTGAACATCTTGCTCTATCCTCCGGCCGGGACACCCGGAATCATCGTAGTGAAAGTGCACCAGCTCAGCACCAGGGCAATCAGCCTGCTTCTCCGGGATTTTTGGGACCGAATGACCGAATCGCAGATTCAGAATGCCCTGATTGTTCTGGAACCCCACCGCTATCGGCTCCTGCGATAAGGGAGAAAGTGCGAGCACCATCCCATCTCGGCTGAAAATAGGCATCGTTTCCCTTTCACCCTTCTCCAGAAATCCACTGGGAGCGCATGCCCCCGGCGTGCTCATTGGGACCGAACCCCCAGGCCCGCTCGAAGCGGGCGCTCCCAGGTTTTCATCGTCCGTTGCGTGCATTTGTACATGAACGATCCCTCGGAAAATAATCTCCCAACGGATGAAAGGTTCCAACGGATCACCCATCCGTTGGTCCTTTTCATCCGTTGGCCAACGCATTTTTTCGTGGCGTGCCATCCCGCCATGGCCAATTCCTGTGAAAATCGCCACGGATGGACACGGATCAACACAGATGGGAAATGGATCGGTGTCCATCCGTGTTCATCCGTGGTGAAACTTTTCCTCGTTCGTGGCGAGTTCTCCAGGTTCATTGGGCGATTCCTGTACCGGTCATGCGGAAGCCTCTCTTTTGGAGCCCGCAGGGTCAGTTGAAAAGCCCAACGCTCGGACTCTTTCGAGCAAGACGGAAATCGGCAGCGCCTTCTCCACGTAGGCGTCGGCGCCGCGCTCGCGGGCCTCGCGCTCGGCTTCCGGCGAGCCATACGCCGTCAGCAGCACCACCCGCGTCTCCGGCCTCTGCCGCTTGATCTGAGAGATCAGCTCAAAGCCTTCCATACCCGTCGCGCCTTTCAGTCGCAGATCGGTAATCACGAGATCAAAAGTTTCAACTCCAAGAAGCTCAACCGCCTGTTCCCATGAGGAAGCTGTTCGCACCATGACGGCGTCGGACTCTAGCAGTGACGCCAGGCTGGAGGTGATCGCCTCATCGTCGTCCACGATGAGCAGTCGCTTCGGCTCCGCTCGCTCATGCTCCACTTTGCCTCCTTCGGTGAATTTCCTAAGCAAGCGGTGTGCCAAAACCCGCGATAGGACGGGCCGTCTGGAGCTATGATTAGGGCTTTCAAGCAATTGCAGACATAGTGCCCCTTCTCTTGATCCCCCTTCACCCCCTTCAACTGTCCGATCTGTCGGACACTTCACTGTCTGATTTTTCGGACATGTCAGATTTTTCGGACACTGGATGTACCCGCAAAACACGTGAAAAACGCAAAAGGGAGATTCGATCGTTCGGGTAACGAGCCCGCTTTGCCAGGGCACTCCAGAAGGCACTAAAAACCCCTCCCCAAAAGAAGGAGGAGGCCACTGGAAGCCGATGAATTCGCGGTCTGAAGACCGCTCCTGCGGGGTTTGAAATAGGGGCTAAACAGGTACCTTCCGGGAAACGCCCTGGATACCGGGCCTGTTGTAACCGGGAGGGCCTAACGTCGGGTGTGATGTTCCAGAGAAAGTGGGAGAGTCGAAGCTTTCGTGTGATTCGCGCGTTTGGTGGCTCTATCGAGCCAAAATCTGCTGCAGACAGTCCGGTTCGTCGGGAAGCGTCTTGTTATGGCAGCTCGACGTCAGCCCAGAAGCTATGGTGACCTGACTTTCACTTCGTCCGTGAGGATTGGATCATCACGAGGTATGGCACCGATTTTGGGGGAATACCGGCGACTCGGCAAGACGCACGAATACGGTTTCGGCCATTGCCGATAGCTTGCGAATAGTGCGGAATGTGCAATGCTCATTATCTGTCCCCCTCCGTCGCAGGCCAGGGGGTAGGCCTTCCCAAGATTTTCGGGGAAGATCGTCCCTGCCGGGGAGATTTTTCCGGTGGCCCCTGCGGAGCCACCGGAAGCTGGAAGCTCACTTCACTTACCGCATTCCCCGGAGCGCCCACATGACGAGGGCCGACCACGCATGTTGCCCCAGAGGTCGCGTCAGAGGCGTGTCGGCTGTCGCGCTCGCGTTGGAGGGCTGGCCCGGTTGCGTCTGCACGGGGGCGAAGCAGAAGTCGTCGAACCAATCGCTGGTCACGAGCTTCACCTGATGAATCTGGGGCGTGGGCGTGGAGATGCTGACGACCTGAGCCGGCTTCGAGAAATCCACGTCGGCGGTCGCTACCACATTTCCGCCGGGATCAAGCCCGATGAGTTTTTCAATGGAACCGTGCGTGTCGGTATCGGTCGTGATCGAGACGAAATTCGTCACGGCAGGTCCTCCCGTGGCAGGATTGATGAAGCGGGCGGTCATTGTCCTGCCCAGGTGGGAGCCGGCTTGCACTGCGTTCGGCGGCGATACCGGAGCCGTCGGGTTGGTCACAAGTCCTGGAGTGTCTTTCTCATCGCTTGTGAAGACGACGCCCAACGGGCTGTATTGCGTCGTGATCAGTGTTCCCGGCGGAACAGGAGAGCCGCTGAGGAACTGATCGAAGCTGATGCAAATCTGACGTGGCGGCGGGCACGTTCGAGGAATCTGCACCGTCACGATGTTGGACGATACGGCCACCGGCGTCTGACGTTGGGCCATATCGCTGATGGTGCCACCGATAGGAGCCGTCGGGTTCACGCGCACGGTCATCATCACGGTCGCCGAGGCCGCCGGACTGAAGACCCAGCTCACCTCGCCCGTGATCGGACTGAAGACGCCGCCCGGCGACATCGTCACCAGGGATGTGTGAGTCGGAACCTTGTCGGTGATGAGAAGCGTATCGGCGGGCTTGTCGCATTTGACGTCAATGGTGTAGGTGATGGTGTCGCCCGGACAAGCTGCTTCTTTATCGGCCCGCTTACGAATCACGCACCCGCGCTCGCCAACGGTGATCTTCTTTTGAACACCGCCGATGAGCCTGGGTACAATGGCCGTCGTTGCCACCGCCGTTGTGTAGCCCACGACGTCGAATGTGCACATCGTTCCCGTCGGAACATTGGGACCAACGTTGACGGTGATCATCACGGTTCGGCATTCACCGGGCGCCAGCGCGAGCGGATTCTCCGACAGCGATCCGGTCACTCCCTCCGGGCAGGTGGACATGAGGTTGAGCTGAACGACCATCGGGTTAGTGGGATCGGGGTTGCAGACGCCGAATTCGAGACGATCATCCTCGCCGGGCGGAATCAGCTCTTTGTTCTCCAGGTTGCGTTGACTGATCTGAGGCTCGAAGCCGGGGCACTGGATGATCGCCTGCACGCAGGTATGGCCGCTGAAGTTCGGAGCGTAAGGGATGCAGAGCGTATTTGTGCCCGGCACCAGAGTGATGTTCATGAGCGAACCCACGGGGATGAACGGAGCGCCAAAGCTGAAGGGGAAAACACCGAACAGGATCGAACACATCGAAATCGGTCCGCTGGTGTTGTTCACGACATCCGTACAGATCTGGTTCGGTTTTCCGACAATGGGAGGATCCTCGGCCACCGTGATACTGCGCTCGGCCCAGGGCGGTCCGTCGCAGGGATGCGATACAGGCGGACACGCGCGCGTGACGACCGAGACGACCTGATTGCTGCGCAGGGCGGCTGACGCCAATTGTACTACGGCGACATTGTCAATCTGCGTTCCCGGCTTGGCATCGCAGGAGACTTGGACGGTGAAGGTGAGATCCACCATCGCGCCCGGGGCGAGGCTCGGCAGCGTCCATTTGACTTGCCCAGGGGCTGGCGTCGGAGAGAAGGTCCCTCCGAGATTGGCGGCGACAAATATCGTTCCCGGCGGAATATCGTCGGTCACCGTGAGGGGAGCGATCGGCGACGAACGATTGTTTTTCACCGTGATCGTGTAGGTGAGAAAATCTCCGGGGCAGACCGAGGCTTTGTCCACACTTTTCAAAACGACGATGTCACCGGCGCATTCGCGGGCAACGAGAATCGAGACCGGATTCGATGATTGGGAAAGAGGCGCTTCCAGTTGAGCAATATTGGTGATGGTTGTTCCCGGAGGCGTTGTCGCGTTGATCCGAACCGTCAGGGTGAGCGAGGCTGCCGATGTCGCGGGGAGAGCCCAGCTCACCGCGCCGGAAGCATGGAGCATTCCCGGTCCCGAAGCGGAGACGAAGGTCGTTCCGGCGGGAACAAAATCCTTCACCACGAGCGTCTTGACCTCCTCCCGGCACGCGACGTCAATGGTGTAGGTGACGACATCGCCGGGGCACACGAGCCGTCGGTCGGCTTTCTTGCGGGCGTGGACTTGTCGAAGCAAAGAGCCTGGAGCCTCGCAGAATCTGTGGCAATTACCGTCTCGTCGTCTTCGGGAAAGCTACGTTTCAACTCTCCGTGAGAGACTTCAGGGCCTTTGGTTCTGACCTCCTCAAGTCCCACGCCAATCTATCGGAAGGAGGGGGCAATGTCAAGAAAATAATTGATGGTGCCGGAAGGAGAGCGCCCGGCCCACGATGCCGAGGCTCGCCAGGCCGCAGGCGAGGACGAACACGTCTCCGTAGCGAGTGTAAAAGGAATGCTCCATTGATGCGGTTGCCGTCGGTACGGTAATTTGCCACCGGCGCGTCGCAGGCTGGAACAGCTCGGTAGCATCCTTGATTTCGCCCTGAGGTGTAATGAGCGCCGTAATACCGCTGTTGGTGACGCGAACGAGGGGGCGCTCCGTCTCCACTGCTCGAAACACCGCATGGGCGAGATGCTGATAGGGTCCCACCGTCGCGCCGAACCAGCCGTCATTGGAGATGTTGACGAGAACGGTCGCTCCCCGCCGAACCATCGTGCGGGCAATCGAAGGGAACGTTGATTCGAAGCAGATGAAGGTTCCCACCCGCGCCGGACCTGCCGGGGCAACCGTCAACGCGGTGCCGGGGACGAAATCCCCGGCCAGCGCCGGGATCCGATCCACCAGGGGAAGCACATGGCGAAAGGGAACGTATTCGCCGAAGACGAGCAGGTGAGTCTTGTGATAATCGGCCACGCGACGGCCTTCGGGAGAGATCACGGCGGCGCTGTTGTGAAATCCTCCACCCGGAGCGCGACCGAG
This sequence comes from Blastocatellia bacterium, assembly GCA_035573895.1. NCBI lineage: Bacteria > Pseudomonadati > Acidobacteriota > Blastocatellia > Blastocatellia bacterium. The sequence goes on from DATLZR010000144.1 coordinate 10,923, forward strand.
GTGATTGACCAGTAAGTAGACGTTGCGCTCGCGGGCGAAATTCTCAAGGAGTTGCTCCACTGCCGGGTCTTCATCGAGCGACATGTTCATGGGGGATTCGGGCCAGATGAGAAGTCGAGGAGTATCGTCGGACGGCGCATCCGCCAGTGCCTCTTCCGAGAGAAGAAAATGCTGGCGCAAGCTCGCGATGAGATCGGGGGACCCCACGCTTGATCGGACATCGCCCGGAGAGATGACCGGTTGGATGGCGACAACGGAAAGGCTCGACGAGGACGGGAAACGGTGAGGGAAAAATGCGGGAAATGCAGCGATGAGAGCGCATCCGACAATGGTGCTACCCAGAATGCCTGCCGTCTTCTTCCCTCCGAGTCGCCGCGCTTCAACGATGCCGAAGGCGCACGCGGCGCTCACCGTCATGAGGAGAAAGCTCACGCCGTACACTCCCGCCAGCCGTGCACACTGGATCAGTTCCGGACGAAAGGCCTGACTGTAACCGAGCGCATTCCATCCCTGGCCGGTCAGAGTGTACCGCAGCCATTCCACAACGACCCATAGGGGAGCGGCCGCCCACATTCCCCATGATCCCCATCGGTTCAGCACCACGCGCAGGGCAAGAGCGAAGGCGCCGAAGAACAGCCCCAGGACAATTCCCGGAAGTAAGAGCAGCGCATAGGTCACCAGTGGTGAAAGTCCTCCATGGTGGATGAAGGAAAACCCAAGCCAGGAGAAACTCCCGTAGAAAAAGAGCACGCCCACGAGCAGACCGGTGATGAGCGGACGCTTCCATCGGCGAGAGCGCTCATTCCAGATGCCGATGAGCAGCGGAACGAGCGCCACCCAGCCGAGCGGCCATGCCCCATGTCGAGCGACAACTGAAGGAAAAGAAAGTGTGAGGAGCACCGCCGTGGCGACGATGAGAAGCCCCTGACGAATCGGCATGATGATGCCGGGTCTCATCCGGGCCGATGCCCCGGGATGAGTCCCTCCGATCCCTGAGACCGGAGGGATGGGTCCGGTCGGTGCTGGCTCCGGAGATGACGCGTCACCCGCGGTCGTCGAGCCTGCCGACTCAGCGAGCCGGAACGATTTGAACATCGGAGACGCCGTTTTGCCGCAGTTCGTTCATCACGCGCCGGGCGCGTTCGATGTCCGCGTAGGGCCCAAGCAGCACGTGAACAACGGACTCTCCCGACGGGAGTCGGGTCTCGCGGGCAAAAGCGTTGGTGAACCCGCGGACCTGGAGGCTGGCCACAAACGTGTCGGCCTCGGCCATGCTGGTGAAGGTCGCTGCGCGAACGAAGGATTCCGTCGGCTCGGATGTCGGCGTCGTGGCTCCGTTGGCCGCGGGAGATTCCGGGGTCGTGGTGGGGCCCCCGACGGAGCCGGATGAGGCGAGACTCTCCGACGGCGAGCCGGTGGATTCGGACATCCGGCTCGATGACGACACTTCGCCGAAGGAATAGCGGCCCACCCACAACCCGCAAACGAACATCACGAGACACACGGCCACGCTGCCGATGAAGAGAACGATCGAGCGTTTGCTGTTCAGACGAATATCGTCGGACATAGGCTTCCTCGCCGGATGGGGATCGGTCACAGTCGCTTCTCCGCGTACATGAGCGATGAGATGAGTTCGATGGGGAGCGGGAAGATGATCGTCGTGTTTTTCTCCACGCCGATCTCGGTGAGCGTTTGCAGGTAACGGAGCTGGATGGTGAGAGGAACTTCAGCCAGTTTGCGAGCAGCGTCGGTGAGTTGTTGAGCGGCCAGCAGTTCGCCCTCCGCATGAATGATCTTCGCTCGCTTTTCTCGTTCGGCTTCGGCCTGCTTGGAGATGGCCCGGATCATCTCCTGGGGCAGGTCAACCGCCTTGATCTCGACCATGCTCACCTTGATGCCCCAGGGATCGGTATGCCGGTCGAGAATATGCTGCAACCGGGCGTTGAGTTCTTCGCGTTTGCTCAGAAGGTCATCCAGTTCGACCTCGCCGCAGACCGATCGGAGCGTCGTCTGGGCCAGTTGGGAAGTGGCGTAGAGGTAATTTTCGACCTCGACGATAGCTTTGTTGGCGTCAATGACGCGGAAGTAGACGACGGCATTGACTTTGACCGAGACGTTGTCGCGGGTGATGACATCCTGCGGTGGCACGTCCATCGCCACGGTCCGCAGGCTCACGCGCACGAGCCGTTGAAAAGGAGAGATGACCAGGCGAATACCCGGCGGCTTGGGCTCCGGTCGCAATCGGCCGAAAGTGAAGACGACGCCGCGTTCGTACTCGTTGATGATTTTGACCCAACTGAGGAGCCACAAAATGAGGATGGCAACGGCGATGGTTGTTCCGGTCACAAATTCGGGCATACGTTTTTCCCCTCCTTGAGAGCAGCTCCCCCCTCAGATTCAGTCCCTCTCCTTGCGTCCGATCGGAGGGAAGCGACGATCAGGGGTGGAGACCGCAAAACGGCGCATCTCGTTTGAATTCGCGATGACGAATTCCTCCATTGAGCGATCCTGTGATCGGCGCCGGCGCGTCCGTGACGGGGCGCGAGGAACCGATCAGTTTTCCAGGACCGATGTGCGACGTGGCGGTTCGAGCGGTTCGGCGGCTTCGACGCGCAGGCGCAGTCCTTCGATTCCGACCACGCGCACGCGCTCGCCCCGAGCGATCCGTGATGGGGCGATGGCGCTCCACAGCTCCCCGCGCACGAAGACGCGACCTTCGGGCTCCAGATCACTCTCGGCGATGCCGATGAGTCCGACCATGCCGAGATCGCCGGTGACGACCTTTTGCTCCCGCGCTCGCATCGCCAGGCGCAGGATGATGATCATCGCCACGGCCAGCGGAATGGCCACGCCCAGGGCAATCGAGGGATGAATCCGCACGGCTTCTTCAGGAGCATCAATGAGGATCAACGCGCCGATGACCATCGCCACGACTCCCCCGGTTCCCAGGATGCCGAAACTTTGAATCTTCGCCTCGGCGATGAACAACGCCAGAGCCAGCGCCATCAGCACGACGCCGGTCAGATTCACCGGCAGCAGATGAAAGCCATACAGCGCCAGCACGAGCGAAATCGCGCCGACGACCGCCGGAATAATCGCTCCCGGATGGTTGAACTCGAAGTACAAACAGAGCAATCCGAGTGCACCCAGAACGAACGCGATATTCGGATTGGCCAGGAAACTCAGCAATCGCTCCCGGAGCGTCGGGTCAATACGAACGAGGCGCTCGTCTTTTGTTCGGAGGGTCACCTCCTCGCCGGTGAGTCGGCGCACGCGGCGGCCATCGAGCTGGCGCACGAGGTCATCCACATCACGCGCGATCAGATCAATGAGCTTCTCCCGAAGAGCTTCGGTCTCGGTGTACGATCGGCTCGTGCGGACGGCGGCTTCGGCCAGCTCGATATTGCGCCCCCGTTTTTCCGCCAGCGACCGAATGTAAGCCGCCGCATCATTCTCGGCTTTCTGAAAGAGCGTCTTGTCCTGCTCCATGCCGATGGCGACCGGATGCGCGGCGCCCGTATTGGTTCCGGGAGCCATTGCGGCCACATCCGCCGAGACGAGGATGAAAAATCCGGCCGACGCCGCATTGGCCCCGCTCGGCGAGACGAAAACGACAATGGGCACGCGCGAGGCCAGAATACGCTCGACGATCTCGCGCATCGAGCTGACGAGTCCGCCCGGCGTCCGCAAGGTGATGATGAGTGCCCGGGACTGCTGCTGTTCGGCGACCGCAATCGCTCGTTCCACAAGCTGCGCACTGGCCGGATGGACGATGTCATCAAAGGTGAGCAGATGAATATCGGCCCGGACGGTGGTCGTCAGACCCAGCGTCAGGATCGAACTCGCCAGGACGAGCCGGGTGTACCTCATAGACATTGCACCAATACTCTACCACAAAACCGGCAGCCCGTCATTGAAGATCACGCGTGGAAAAGAGGATCTCCTCCCCGAAAGGGAACGTCACCGCCAGGTAAGGAGCTTCCCGATGGGGCAACCCGAGGAAGACAAGGCCCACCTGGCCGGGATCGAGGGGTCGTGCGTCTTCGCCGCGCAAGCGCCAGGTGCCGACGGTGTCATAGAGCGTGCGTGCCTGGGCCTGGACGTTCTCCTCCCGTCGAGGAGTAATGGCCACACACTCCCCTCGCCCTTTGCGCGTGGTGATCGCGGCTGCCTCCAATCGTGACAGCATCAGCGTCGTCGGTCTCACGCCATCTCGCAGCGAAGCCCCCCGGGGACAAAAATAGCGCGTTTTTCCCGGCGCTCTCTCGCCACCGACGTAGAGCCAGACGGTGGTTTCTGCCCGCTCAAAATCAAGCTCCAGCGCCAGGGGATAAACAATCACTTGCCGATCGTCGAGCGTCCAGTCATAGCGCGTCATCTGCTCGATGCGATGCAACCCGGGCGAGTACCAGGACTGAGGGGCACTCCCCATCACCGCCAGACCGAGGAGCACTCCGAGCAGGGGCGTGCGGCGCTGGCCCCTCCCTTTCTGCGTCCATGCCATCGCTTTCCCTTTCATCGCCCACCTCCAGACATCACACCAGGTAAACACGGACTCTTCATCCGCATCGTCATCCGCCTATGGTGTCTTTCCATCTTTGCGGCGAGCGCGGTTTCATGAGACCTCATCACATGAACCGCATGGGGGATTATGAGTGCCTTCGTATCAAAAGTTCAAGGCGGTCGTAGACCTCATCCATGAACTGCTCAAGCCAGGTCACGATCTCTTGTCCTCGGCGCGTGACCTCGAATTCTCTCTCGGTGGTGACCGGTTCGCTCAGGAAATCATCGGCGAGATAGACCTCGGCATCGGCGACCGTGATCGGTCCTTTCTCCACCGATTCGGAGATGCGAACGCCGGACGTCACCGGCGGG
>DATLZR010000145.1 GCA_035573895.1 Blastocatellia bacterium
GTCGCCCGGGGTTTCGCCCGACTTCACCGGGCGTCCCGGCCACCGCCACACGCCGGCAGAGAAAATCACCCCACCGGATGGCCTGAAAATGCCCTTGACAGAGTCGCCAGCGCTATACTATACAAATGTCGAGTCCCCGGAACGGAGGCCCGAAGGAGAACGGGATGACGGAACGACAACGGGAGGTTTTAGAGTTCATCAAACGGTTTCAGGCCGAGCGAGGATTGCCGCCGAGCCTGCGCGAGATCGGCGAACATTTCGGCATCACGCTGCGGGCGGTTCAAGATCATCTGGCCGCTCTGGAAAGAAAAGGAGTTCTCCGGCGGTTGCCGGGCCGCAGTCGCGGCATTGTGCTAGCCGATCACGCCATGGCGAGACCGCGTCGGATCCCCATTGTGGGGCGGATCGCTGCCGGTCGGCCCCTGCTGGCGGAAGAAACTCTCGAAGGAGAGGTGGTCATTGACGGGGAGCGGTTTGCCCGAGGGACCTATTTCGCCGTGCGCGTTCAGGGCGATAGCATGATTGACGAGCATATCCTGGATGGCGATCTGGCCATCATTCGCCAGCAGCCGCGCGTCGAATCGGGCGAAATCGCCGCCGTCGCCATCGAGGGTGAGGTCACCCTGAAACGGTTCTATCGCACGCGGCGGGGAGTGGAGCTGCATCCGGCGAATCGGAAATATCGCCCTCTGATTGTGACCGGCGGCGATGTGCGCGTGCTCGGCAAATACTGCGGATTGTTGCGCGTGAGCCGGAAATGATTCTAGAAAAAACGCTCGCCGACGGGATGGATCGTCCGGTCGAGGGCGCGGGAGAAGGAATCTTCGGTCGGCGAAACATCTCCACGATCGGTCTTCGACCGCCCGACAGCGTCGGAGGAGACGGCATCATGACTCAGGCCCTTGCTCTTTCGCCCGTCGAACAGGTTGTGACGGTGCTCCGTCAGCCGCTGGCTCTTCTCCTGACGGGGACGGAAGCGGTCTACCGCGTGGCGCTTCGCGGAGTCGCACGCCTGGCCGAGCGGCATCCCGTCCTCTATCTCGATGGAGCCAATACTTTCGATCCTTACGCGCTCGTTCGGGAAGCCCTCTGGCGAAGGGTCCCCGTCGAACGGGTTCTCACCTCGGTCTTTGTCCGCCGGGCCTTCACCTGCTATCAGATGAACGAGATGGTCCGGCGCATCCCTCTGGAGCGCGTGATCCGTCGCCGGGCCGTTCTCGTCATCGCCGGACCCTGCACGACCTATTTCGACGAGAGCGTGCCGGGCCATCGGGCGGCGCGGCTGTTCTATCAGATGTTTTACCGATTGCAGCAGCTCAGTCGCTCGCGTGTGCCGTTGCTTGTCGTTCAATCGAGCGTCTGTCCGGCTGAAGCCCGCCGGTATTTCCTGACCGATCTTCGCCGATTGAGCCTGCGCGTGCTGGAGGTTGACGATTTCCCAACGGCTCCCCTCTCCGAGCGACGCCCGGAGGCGCTGTCGGTCTCCGATGAATCGCCACAGGAGTCCCGGCTCCACGCGGGAACAATGAGGATGTAGCGCGGACTGTCTCGTCCACGAAAAAAATGCACATGTGAGGAGGTCGCGATGGGGCGAACGGTTCTTCCCTACTCCGCCGTACTGGAGGCCGAATACGGTCGCTGGAAGAATTTTCGTCGTGCCTTGCGCCGGGAGGATCAGCAACTCCTGGACGATTTGTTCGAACTGGCCCGGCGTCACGTTCAAGCCGGCGCCAATAGCTCAATGCCCATTGCTTTTCACCCGATCCTCATGTCCATGCTCCTGGAACTGCTTCGACTCATCCGGCGACTGGAACTGAAGCTCGCGTATCTGGAGACGCTTTCCCATGCGCCGGGAGATTGAGGGATTTCTCTTCGACATCCATGAAGGGCACGATGCGGTCGTCCTCTGGATCTACGGGGAGGATGGTCGGCTTCTCCGCCTGGATGCGGCGTTTCGACCGAGAATCTATGCTCGAGGTGCGTCATCGGTCCTTCGGGCGCTCGGCGAGGAGATGCTGCGGCGCGGGATGCTCGATGGCTGGCGCATGACCGAGGGGATCGAATTCTGGAGCGGTAAAACAATTGACGTGGGAGAATTCACTCCCCGCCGCTACGGTGATCATCGTCGAGTCGTCAACCGTCTCGCGGCGGTGCTCGGGGAATCGGCGCTGTACAATGCCGACATTCCGATCCCGCAGTACTATCTTTACGCGAGCGGCCTTTTCCCTTTATGCCGCTGTGGCATTGAGTATGAGGGAGAGATCGTTGAGAAAGTGCACGGCCTCAGCTCACCCTGGGACCCGACGTATCAGCTCCCCCCGTTGCGCCTGCTGGAGATGAGGCTCAGCCGGAGTCCGCTCCTCCCCCTGGGGAAAGGAAACAGTCTCATTCTCTCTTCGGACGGGTTGTGCTACGAGCTTCATCCGCGCACCTGGCGGGAGCTCTTGGAGATGGTGAATGACGCGCTCCGCCGGTTCGATCCCGATGTCATCGTGACCGAACATGGTGACGACGCCATCTTCCCCGCGCTTGTTCAAGCGGCGCAACGCGAGAGGCTCTCGCTTCGACTGGACCGCGACACGGTTTTCACGGAACGGCCCGTTCGGCGCGAGGGTCGAAGCTATTTCAGTTATGGTCGGATTCTCTATAAGCCCCCCAGCTATATCGGCTACGGTCGCTGGCACGTTGATCGAGCGACGAGCTTTATCGTGAGCGAGACGGGACTCGATGGCCTCATCGAGCTGAGTCGTCTGTCTCGACTTCCTCCGCAGAAAGCCGCCCGAACGAGTCCCGGCACGGCGATGAACTCCATCGAATGCTACCAGGCATTCAGCGAGGGCATTCTCATTCCCTACGCCAAGGCGGAGCCGGAGAAGTATAAAACAGCCTGGGACTTGCTCATCGCCGACAAGGGAGGATTAACCTATGTGCAGCCGGTGGGAGCATTCGAGAACGTCGCGGAGATAGACTATGCGAGCATGTATCCCACGCTCATGATGAAGAAAAACCTCTCGCCGGAAACCGTTCGATGCTCCTGCTGTTCGTCTGCTCGTGTACCGGAGATCGGCTACACCGTATGTCAGCGACGAGAGGGCCTGCTGCCTCGGGCGCTGCGGCCTCTTCTCGAACTGCGCCGCGCCTACAAGCAGTTGAAGCGGGTTCATCACGGTGATGCGCACGCGTTGTATGATCGGCGACAACACGCGCTGAAGTGGTTGTTGGTGACGTGCTTCGGCTACACCGGGTATCGCAACGCCCGATTCGGACGCATCGAAGCGCATGAGGCTACCACCGCCTGGGGCCGCGAACTCTTACTCCAGGCCAAAGAGATGGCGGAAGCGCGGGGATTCCATCTCCTTCACGCGCTCACCGACAGTTTGTGGATCACCAAACCCCACATGAGTGAGGAGGAGGTCCTCGCCCTCTGCCGGGAGATCACGCGCCGGACGGATGTGGAGATGACGCTCGAAGGCATCTATCGCTGGATTGTCTTCCTCCCGTCGAGAGAGAATGCCGAACGAGGCGTCGCCTGTCGCTTTTTCGGGCGATTTTCTCACGGCGAACTGAAGATTCGCGGGTTGCTCTGCCGCCGCCATGATACGCCCCCATTCATTCGGGAGGCGCAACTCGCTTTGCTGCGACTGCTGGGAGATGCGGACTCCCTGGAGCAGTGTCGAGGACGAATTCCCCAGGCTCGCGCTCTCGTCCAGAGCTGGCACCAGCAGTTACGTCAGGGCCGCGTGGAACCGAGCGATTTGCTGATCACGCGCCGACTCTCAAAGGCTCCCGATGCCTACCGCGCGAATACCCTCCCGGCAGAAGCTGCCCGCCAGCTCACCCGTGTCGGAACTCGTCTTCACGCGGGAGAAATCATCCGTTATCTCGTGGTGGATCGGTCTGATGAGCGGGGTCGTGTCCGATCCGACGCTTTCCTCGAGACGGCGACCGAGTATGATGCCGAGTACTACAGCCGACTTTTACAGGATGCCGCTGACGAAATCCTTCGTGGTTTTGTCACCGCGTGAGGTCGTTCCCTGCCCTCACCGGGCGACACGAGGGGATCTCCCGAGTCTTCATGGTATCGGGCATATCACTTTGCCGGCGCCCCGCCGACGTGGAGCGGTTTTCCATTGTACCCCGGCACCGCTCGCATCTTTACGGGAAGAGGCACGGTGGAAGCGTGCGCTCTCAGGGTGAATTCATTGGCAACCTGCTCTAGTTGATCAACCCCGCGATGGTGGCCGTGATGCAGGTCGTGAGAAATCCGCCAAACATCGCCCGCAGACCGAGTTCGGCCAGATCGCTCCGACGCGTCGGAGCAATTCCCCCGATCCCTCCGATTTGAATGCCGATGGAAGCGAAATTGGCAAAGCCGCAGAGCGCATATGTGGCAATCATCACCGAGCGAGGATGCAGCGACTCCTGAATTTTGGCTAGCTCGACGTAGGCCACGAACTCGTTGAGGACGAGCTTCTGGCCGAACAGATTCCCCACCGCGACAATATCGCGCGTCGGCACGCCCATGACAAACGCGAGCGGCGCAAAGACCTTGCCCAGAATCCACTGCAGGCTCGGCGGGACGAAGCTCAGGTGGGCGTGGAGGAAGCCGAGAATGGCGTTGATCAAGGCGATCAAGGCGATGAAGGCGATGAGCATGGCCGCCACGTTGATGGCCAGGCGAGCGCCATCGCTGGCTCCTCGCGCGGCAGCCTCGATCACGTTCCTATCTTCGGTTTTGACCTCGATCTTCACGACCCCTGCCGTGAGCGGTTCTTCCTTCTCCGGGATCAAAATCTTGGACATCATAATTGCCGCCGGAGCTGCCATCGTGCTCCCCGTCAGTAAATAGGTCGGATTGATCCCCATGGCGATGTAGGCGGCCATCACGCCCCCGGCAATCGTGGCCATACCGCCGATCATCACGCACAGCAACTCGGAGCGCGTCAGCCGAGGAATGTAGGGAGCGATGATGAGCGGCGCTTCCGTCTGCCCCATGAAGACGTTGGCCGCCGCCGAGAGGCTCTCGGCTCCGCTGGCTTTCATCGTCCAGGCCATGACTTTGGCCATTGCCAGGACGACGCGCTGCAGGATGCCCAGATAATAGAGAATCGAAAAAAGCGAAGAGACGAAGATGATCGTCGGCAGGACGCGAAAGGCGAAGATGACGCCGAGACTCTCTCCCGCCAGCGGACCGAAGACGAACGTCGCTCCTTCAACGGCAAACGCGAGCAATCGCTTGATGATCTCGCCCAGGTGGTCGAAAAACCATCGGCCCGGCCTTGTCCGAAGGATGAGCAGAGCCAGAGCGATTTGCAAACCGAAGCCCCAGATGATCACTCGCGGCTTGACATCGCGCCGGTGGTTCGAGAAGAAGAAGGCCACACCGAGCAGCACGGCCAGACCGACCAATCCCATGAGTCGTGTGTGCAAAGGCACCGGGGCTTCTCGCGCCCGGTCAGGCATATCCTGGGCCGACGGAGAATTGGAGACCTCCATCCGGCCCGGACCGGCAGCCGGGGACGGCGGGGCATCGCCGATCCCCACGGCCTCCATCGCCACGCTGGCAGAGAGAAGCACGATAATAGCCACCAGGGCTTTCCGCAAAAATTGGCGATCTTTTCTCATTCTCGTCTCCCTCAATCAATGATGTCGAAACTCCGCCTCCATACGATATTCACGTCCCGGTGCCACACCGCGAACCGGGTATGGAAGCGCCTGAGTGCGTTCCCCTCGCCTTTCCGGCCAGGCTCATCGGCGCGCCTGCGCGACCGAAGATCGTGCAGTGATGCACCGTCAGTCGGCTCCGATCACCTTTTTGATCAAAGGCTGTGGCGACGGCGGTGCGTCACCCACGATGAAACTTTCTCGAAGCAGGGGAAATGCCGCCGTTCGTTTCTCCTCATCGTTAGAGTGGATGATGCAGAGGGGCTCGCCGCGTCTCACCGCATCGCCCACTTTCTTGGCGAGGACGAGGCCGACGCCGTGATCAATCGGCGAATCCATCCGATCGCGTCCGGCACCGAGCACCATAGCGGCCCGTCCGATGAGTTCGGCATTCATGGCGACGATGTACCCGTCAGTCTCCGCCTCGTAGACGACCTGGTGACGCGCGTGAGGCAGACGACTGTACTCGTCCACAACCCGGGGATCGCCACCCTGTGCTTCGATGAGCCGACGGAACCTCTCCAACCCCGCCCCCTCGGCCAGGAGTCGCGCAACGAGTTGCCGGGCCTCGTCCAGTGTCGCCGCGCGCCCTCCCAACAGGACCATCTGAGCAGCCAGCTCCAGCGAAAGCGCCGTGACATCTTCCGGACCGCGTCCCTTCAGCACCTCGAAGCTTTCGATCACCTCCAGGGCATTGCCCACGGCGCGACCGAGCGGTTGATCCATATCGGTGATGAAAGCGCGCACGCGCTTACCCATGCTCTCGCCGATGGTCACGAGCGTCCGCGCCAGGGTCCCGGCTTCCGCTTCTGTTTTCAAGAACGCTCCCGATCCCACCTTCACATCCACGACGAGCGCATCAATCCCTTCGGCCAGCTTCTTGCACATAATGCTGGCTGCCATGAGGGGGATGCAGTCCACCGTCGCCGTCACGTCGCGCAGAGCATAGAGCTTCTTATCCGCCGGAGCAATGTCATCGGTTTGCCCGCACATCACGAATCCAACCCGGCGGAGCGTCTCCCGGTACTCGTCCAGCGTCAGCGCGACGCGAAATCCGGGGATTGACTCCAGTTTGTCGAGCGTTCCACCGGTGTGAGCCAATCCCCGACCGGACACCATCGGAACCGGCACCCCGGCGGCGGCTACAAGCGGCGCCAGGATGAGCGAGGTTTTATCGCCGACTCCACCGGTGCTGTGTTTATCAACCTTGATGCCGGGAATGTCCGAGAGATCGAGCACGTGACCGGATCGCACCATTTCCTCGGTGAGAATGCGCGTCTCTCGATCCGTCATCCCCCGCCACACCACTGCCATCAACCAGGCAGCCATCTGATAGTCGGGGACCTCCCCTCTCGTGTAGCCATGGATGAGAAAAGAAATCTCCTCGGGGGTCAGCTCGTGACCGTCGCGTTTTTTCTTGATGAGGTCTACCACGCGCATAGGTGTTCTCCAGTTCCCATCCGAGCATCGTCCGAAAGACTCCTCCCCGCCCGCGGCCTCCGGCAGATGATCTGTGCCGACTGCCCCCTCTTCCGGCCGGATGGCAACAGGCGATTCTCTCGGAGAGATTCCCCCGGCAGGGATGAGTTTGATTCCGCGATGGCCGGGTGACATGCCCGGGTGACCGATCTCATAGCGTTCCTCCACCAACGTGTTCCAGCAGGCAAACGGCATAGGCAGCAATGGCATCCCCCCGACCGACCGCATCGAGCCCTTCGTGAGTTTTCGCTTTGATGCTGATCTGTTCGGGAGCGAGGTTGAGAATCTCGGCCAGGTGATTTCGCATCGCCTCGATGAAGGGAGCGAGCCGGGGCTCTTCGGCCACGATGGTGGCATCTACGTTTTCGATGCGGAAGCCGCGCTGGCCGACCATCGCCGCCACAGATCGCAGGAGTTCACCGCTGGAAATGTCCTTGTATCGGGGATCGGTATCGGGGAAATGGCGACCGAGATCTCCGAGCGCCGCGGCCCCCAGCAGGGCGTCACAAAGGCTGTGAATGAGAACATCGGCGTCGGAATGTCCGGCCAATCCGCGTTCGTACGCAATCGCGATGCCGCCGAGAACGAGCTGCCGCCCTTCGACCAGCGGATGAATGTCGTAGCCCAGACCGACGCGCCAGCGCCCCGTCACAGTCCTCCTCGAAGACGCAGGAGTGCTTCGGCCAGAAGCAGATCCTCGGGCCAGGTGATTTTGATGTTATAGGGTGATCCTTCGACCACCACGACGGGGTGTCCGCAGCGCTCGACCAGCGCGGCATCATCGGTGGCCATGATGCCCTCGCGTCGCGCTCGCTCGTGCGCCTCGATGAGGATATCCGCCCGGAATGCCTGAGGGGTTTGCGCGAGATAGAGTCGCTGCCGATCCAGCGTTCGCACGATGCGATCTCCTTCGACTTCTTTGACCGTGTCCCGAACGGGGCAGGCCAGGATCGCTGCTCCCGTCTCCCGCGCTCGGGCGATCACCCTCGAGAAGTCAGCGCCCGTCACGAGCGGGCGCACGCCATCATGGACGACGATGATGTCCGTGTGCAAGCGATCAATCGCCTGAAGAGCATTGAAGACCGATTCCTGTCGCTCGCCACCGCCGGCGACGATGCGTACGGATGGGACCGCGCGTTCGAACAGGGATGAGAAAGAACTCATTTCTTCCGGAGGCAGAGCAATGAGAATCCCGTCAATGTCGGGACACGCCGCCACGCCCCGGAGGGTGTGAACGAGCACGGGTTCACCAGCCAGTTCGAGGAACTGCTTGGGCGTTTTCCTTCCCATGCGCGAGCCCCGCCCGGCTGCTACGATGATGGCCATCGTCATAGTGTCGGTCAGAAGCGCCGCTGATCCCCCATGCGCGATCTTCGATCACACGCGATGCCGTCTCCTCCATCCCGCTCCATCCGGCCACATGAGGTCGCCGCCACCGGAATCTTTCCCCACCTGACCGCGTCATCCGCCGATGGGACAAGACTCTCCCGGCGGATCGGCTCTGCGGCTAATTTCCGTTTTCCGTCCGGCTGTGGCCACGTGGAGGCCGGCTCGGTCGTTGATCCTCTTCATAGCGACCGAAGATCATTTTCCCGGCCGTCGTTTGCAACACACTCGTCACGGTGGCTTCGACGGTTTTCCCGATCATCCGTCGGGCATTATCCACCACGACCATCGTTCCATCGTCAAGGTAGGCGACTCCTTGATTGGCTTCCTTCCCCTCCTTAAGGACGAAGACCTTCATGGTCTCGCCCGGCAAAACGACCGGCTTGAGCGCATTGGCCAGTTCGTTGATATTGAGCACCTCAACGCCGCGCAGTTGCGCCACTTTGTTGAGGTTGAAATCGTTGGTCACGATCTTGGCCCCCAGCTCCTTGGCCAGCTCGATGAGCTTTTGATCCACGTCGCGGATATCGGGGAAGTCGGTTTCGGAGATTTGTACCGTCAGCCTATGTTTTGTTTGAAGGCGCTGTAAGATGTCGAGGCCGCGCCGACCGCGATTGCGCTTACTCGTATCGGCGGAGTCGGCGATCTGTTGAAGCTCACGGAGAATGAACTGGGGGATGACCAGGACTCCTTCGAGGAAGCCCGTTTCCGCGACATCGGCGATCCGCCCATCAATGATGACGCTGGTATCGAGCAGTTTGATGTTTTTCTGCCCGCTGCGCTCGCGCAGCAGTCCTCCGAGGGCCGAGAGATCGAGAAATTCCCCCTTGGCGGCTCCCACCATCAGGCCCACATAGGCCATGAAGATGAGCAGGACGAAGGTGATATAGGCCCGCGCGTCTTTCGGCAGGGCCTCTTGCTGAGTGATGAGCAGACCGATGAGCGTGGCACCGACGATGCCGAGGATGGAACCGACGGCGGCGCCGATCAACGTCTTGAGTGTTGCCCGGCGCACGCGCGTTTCAAAAAAGATGATGGCGATGGCCAGGGCGGCCGCTCCTGCCAGAGAGTAAGGGATGCTCCCCCCGATGGGACGCAGGAAATATCCCGCCCCCAGCAAGATGAGCGTGAAAATGACGCGCAACATCAAAATATCGAGATTCACGACCATAGCCCTACGCCTCCCATAAGACCCTCACCGCTTAAGGCGGCCTTATTATAGCAGAGGATTCATCCTGAGGGCCGTCGGCGCGAAGGAAGAGGGCTTCCCCTCCCCGCTTCTTGCTTCCGGGAGAATGGAGATGGCCGCGCTGCCGATTCGGGGCGTCACCGCTCCAGAGCGGCCTCCAGGGCCTCGACGACCGAGCGAACGCCGATCGCCTCCATGCCGCTCGGCACTTCCAGGCCGCGCAGGTTGTTCTCCGGTAGCACGACTCGCCGAAATCCCATCTGCGCCGACTCGCGCAGGCGCACGGCAGCCGCCGAGACTGCTCGAACTTCCCCGGCCAAACCGACCTCGCCGAAGATCGTCATTTCAGGATCAACGGCGATGTTCCTGACGCTGGAGGCGACGGCCACAACGACGGCCAGATCCACCGCCGGTTCATCCACGCTGAGCCCTCCGGCGATGTTGACGAAGACATCACTGCCCACAAGTTGAAAACCCACGCGTCGCTCCAGCACGGCCAGAAGCAGCGCCACGCGATAGTGATCTACGCCTTGCGCCATCCGCCGACCGGTTCCGTAGCTGCTCGATCCTACAAGCGCCTGCACCTCGACCAGAAGAGGACGGGTCCCCTCCAGACACGCTGAAACGACCGAGCCGGAAACGCCTCGTGGCCGCTCGCTCAGAAACAGCGCCGACGGATTGGCCACAGGAATCAGCCCTTGATGGGTCATCTCGAAGACGCCCACTTCGTTTGTGGCCCCATAGCGGTTCTTCACCGCTCGAATCAGGCGGTGATGATGATGGCGTTCACCTTCAAAATAAACGACCGTATCAACGATATGTTCCAGGGCCTTGGGCCCGGCGATCATTCCCTCTTTGGTCACATGGCCGATCAGGAAGATGGGAATGCCTTCGCTTTTGGCCAGCAGGAGAAATTGCGCTGCCGCTTCCCGCACCTGAGAGACGCTCCCCGGAGCCGACTCGATCTTCTCGGAGAAGATCGTTTGAATCGAATCCACCACGACGGCCGACGGCGTCAGGCGATTAATGATGTCAAAGATCGTTTCCAAACAGGTTTCCGCTAAGACGTAGAGGTGATCGGCCTGAACACCCAGGCGTTCACCCCGTAATTTAATCTGTCGCTCGGATTCTTCACCGGAGACGTAGAGAACAATCCCGTTCTGACGGCTGAGCTGATCGGCGATCTGGAGCAGGAGCGTGCTCTTGCCAATCCCGGGATCACCGGCGACCAGGACGACGCTTCCGGGAACGATCCCGCCGCCGAGTACACGGTCGAATTCGGGAATGCCGCTGGATTGACGAACATCGGTTTGACTCTCGATCTCGGCATAGCGTCGGGGCGACGGCACGTTCAATCGCCGGGACTGACGCTGGACCGCCGGTCGCTTCAGTTCTTCCACCAGCGAATTCCACTCACCACAGTCGGGACATTTCCCCAACCACTTCGGCGACTGGTAGCCGCACTGCTGGCAAATGTAGACGGTCTTTTGCGCTTTAGCCACGATAGTTGCTCCACAACGAACGCGGTAAGTATAATCTAGTCTTCGGTCATGGCGCGAGTCCATGAGGGACAATCCGCCACGTCTTCCACGACCGACGAGCAGTGGATGCGTCGGGCGCTGGAGCTGGCTGCTTCGGCCATCGGAGAGGCAAGCCCCAACCCCCTGGTGGGCGCTCTCGTCGTCCGAGACGGACGGATTGTCGGTCGAGGTGTGCACCGGTATGCCCAGGTGACTCACGCCGAAGTCCTGGCGCTGGAAGATGCTGGCGAGCAGGCGCGGGGGGCAACTCTCTATACGACGCTTGAACCGTGCAGCCATCACGGGCGCACGCCGCCCTGCACGGAAATGATCATCCGTTCGGGCATTACGCGCGTGGTCGCCGCCATGATTGATCCCAATCCCCAGGTATGCGGTCGGGGGCTGGAAACTCTCCGTCGGGCGGGTGTCCGCGTTGACCTGGGAGTTTGTGAGAGCGAGGCGCGACGACTCAACGAAGCCTTTGTCACGTATATCACGACCGGTCGGCCATTTGTTCACCTGAAGATCGCCATGAGCCTCGATGGGCGGATCGCCACCCGGTCACGAGAGTCTCGGTGGATCACCGGAGAGGTGGCCCGCCGCCGGGCCCATGAACTGCGTCATCAATCTGATGCCGTGCTCGTGGGCATCGGCACCGTTTTGGCCGACGATCCCCAACTCACGGACCGGCTGGGACTCCCCCGGTCACGGCCTCTCGTGCGCGTGGTCCTCGATTCCCGGTTGCGACTCCCGCTGGAATCCCGGTTGGTGCGAACGGCCGATGAGGCTCCGGTTCTTGTTTTCACCAGTTACGCCGAGAAGGAGCGCATCGAACGCCTCGGCGCTCTGGGCGTCACGGTGATCCGGGTCCCCCCCGAGGATCATCGCGTCTCTCTGCCGGCCGTGCTGGAGGAACTCGGTCGTCGAGAGATCACCCGTTTGCTCGTCGAAGGGGGAGCGGAAGTCGCCGCAGCTTTCGTCGAACACCGTCTGGTTGACAAATTCACCCTGTTTCTGGCGCCACGACTGATCGGCGGACGGGAGGCCGTTCCGGCCCTTGGCGGCAGCGGCTGCGCTGGCCTGAACGAGGCCCTGACGGTGGACATCGTCAGCCTCGATCGCGTGGGCGAGGATATTGAACTCACGGCATATCCGCGGAACGACCGCTCGCAGGATTTAACTTCCCCGACCCGGCAGGAGGCCGCTGGCGCACCGACGGGGTCGTGAACAATTAACGATGCGCGCCAAGAAACACTGGGGTCAGCATTTTCTCGTTGACCGGTCGGTCGGCTATCGCATGGTTCGAACCGTCGGTCTCTCGGCCGACGACGTCGTGCTGGAGATCGGCCCGGGCCGGGGAGCGTTGACTGGTGTTCTGCTGGAGCACGCCCGGCGCGTCATCGCTCTGGAAATTGACGGGCACCTCGTTGACGAGCTGACCCACCGATTCCCCACCGACTCCCTCACGCTCATCAACGGCGACATCCTGACGACCGACATCGGCGAGCTTCTCGACCGGCAGGGCGTCACTGAGCGCGTGCGCGTCTTCGGCAATCTCCCCTACAACATCGCGACGGCGGTGATCCAGCACCTCCTGCGCTTCCGCGCGCGCATTCGGGATGCCACGGTCATGCTCCAGCGCGAAGTCGCCGACCGCATTCTCAGCCCGCCGGGCAGCAAAGAGTATGGTTATCTCTCGCTCGTCGTTCAGTACTTCTGCGAGGCCACCAAGCTCTTCACGGTCGCTCCCGGCGTCTTCCGTCCCGTACCGAAAGTTCATTCCACCGTCGTTCATCTGAAGATGCGGGATGTGCCCGCCGTCACGGTCGAGGACGAGGAGTACTTTTTCGAGGTCATCAGCGCCTGCTTCAGCGAGCGCCGAAAGACCATTCTCAATAATCTGAAGCGCGCGGCTTCGCGCCTTCGCCTCGGCCCGGAGGTTGAAGCTGCTCTGGCGACAGCCGGGATCGAATCCGGTCGTCGGGCGGAGACGCTCAGTCTCGAAGAATTTGCCCGGCTCGCCCAGGCGCTTGCAGCCTCTCGCCCCGCAGGAGACCCATCCGCCCACCGATAACACCGTGACCCTCTGCACACAGCGCGCGACCGCACGCGGTCAGGACCATAGTGATCTGCCCGAAGCCCGGCAGCGCCCATATCCTGCGGCCAGAGGCAGGGCAGAAACGTGCGCCCTCAGGCTAAACCCATTGGCAAACCGCTTCAGATCAGTTGCTGCTTCGTCCCAGCTTGACGGGGATCACAAGCTCCTGGCCGTCGCGCACGATTTTGACGGAGACGGTGGCGTAGGGTGTTGTTTCATTAATCCGGCGAAAAAGCTCGCGCTCGGTGCGAATCGGGTGACCGTTGAACTCAATGACGATGTCTCCCTCGCGCAGACCGGCAAGATCGGCAGGGCGATTCAGCAAAATATCACTCAGGCGAACTCCCCAGATACTTTTCCCCGGCACGGGGACGCGCCGGAGGTCCGAAGGATCAATCCCGAAAAATCCGTGGGGGCGGGTGCCCGATGACCGGTCGGATGCCGACGCGCCCAGGCCGGGGATGAGGATGGCCTCATGCTGTTCTCCGTCGCGAAGAAACTTGAGGGTGAGAGGCACGCCCGGTGAAACGGTTCTCAGGAATCGCCGCAGATCATGGCCCCCACGAATGGGCAGACCGTTAGCTTCAATGATGATGTCCCCGCCGATGAGGCCGGCGCGATCGGCCGGACTGCCCGGAATGACTCCATCAATGAAAGCCCCAGACGGGGTGCCTCCCTCATCTCTGAGGTATACACCGATAGTGGATGTCCTGAGGACAGCAACGGAAGCCGGTCGCTCGATCCGAAAGCGAGGAACGACGACGTGGTGAATCACGTTCGCGATGGTGAATCCACCGATGAGCACGCCAAGTCCCAGAGCAAGGAGAGTGATCCGCCATCGCCGTCGCTTCCGGTCCACATCCCACGTTCGAGACGGAAACGCGGGGTCCGACCAGGATCCCACCTGAAAAGGATCGGCCGAAGGAGTCGGCGGGCTTGTTGGCCCGAGGGGTTCCGTGGGGATGACATCTTGTAGCCCCTGATCCAGCCGATAGCCACAGTAGCGGCAGAAGCGCTGGCCCTCAACGATGGGGGCCCGGCACCTCGGACAGGTCAGCGTCATGACTTATCCCTCCTTCGCTCTGGGAGAATTATGTCCGACCCGTTCTGCCTTACGCCACCGGAGAGATAAAAGTTCACCTCATGTGACCGGCACCAACCAGGTGACATTTCGTTCGAGCCTGAGGAAGGAGGCTTCGTCAGCTCAACGCGGAGAAGGGGTAACGGGAGAGGATCGTTCACTGGCCGTGGCGAAGACGCGTTCGGCTCGATAGGAACTCCGAACGAGCGGGCCGCTGAAGACTTCGAGGAAACCCTCCTCGTAACCCCAGACGCGATAGGCAGCAAATTCATCTGGAGTGACGTATCGCGCTACCGGGAGATGATGCCGGGTGGGACGGAGATATTGACCGAGCGTGAGGATATCCACAGAAACGGCCCGCAGATCGCGCATCGCCTGTCGAATCTCCTCATCGGTTTCGCCCAGGCCGAGCATGAGACTACTTTTGGTCAATACGTCCGGGCGATACCGCTTCGCATGATGGAGAACGCGCAGCGTCTGATCGTATCCCGCACGGGGATCACGCACCCGTGGCGTGAGCCGACGCACCGTCTCCAGGTTCGTGGCGAAGACATCCACACCGGCGTCGAGCACAGTTTCGACAGCGCGGAGGTCGCCGCGGAAATCGGGCGTCAGAGCCTCTACCTTCACATCCGGCGCGAGGGCTTTGATTCGGCGAACGGTCTCAGCAAAATGAGCGGCTCCCCCATCGGGCAGATCATCCCGATCCACGCTGGTGAGAACCACATAGGCCAGACGATGGTGGGCGTGGAGAATGCGCACGGCTTCGGCGACATGCCGCGGTTCAGCGGGGTCCACCCATCCGTGAGGATTGCCCGTGGCAACGGCGCAGAATTTGCACGCCCGCGTGCAGATGCTTCCGAGCAACATGAGCGTCATCGTGCCGTGTCCCCAGCACTCGCCGATGTTGGGGCAGAGGGCCTCCTGACAAACCGTGTGGAGTCGCAACCGAGAAACAAGCTCCTTAAGCTGAACATAGGTGGGACCGGTAGGAAGACCAACTTTCAACCAGTCAGGTTTACGCCGATCAACAGGTTCGGATACCGCCCGCACAAGCCCCCGAGGCGCGACCTTCACCTGAAGGCGGTGAGGTTCCCGTTCATCCCCCAGCTCCACGATTGAGAGGCGCGAGGAGGGACCGGCGTGATTGGCTCCTTGCTCTGTCGGATGTTCTTCCCCGGGCTTTCTCTTCATCCCTCTCGGCGAAAGGCAAGTCTACTCGATCCCGCCGGATCGCTTCAACTCTTTGCGGCGCGTCACCGAGAGGCGACCTCCTGCATGACTTCGCGCTGGCGCGATAGCGCCTCGTATCGCTGGAGACCAAGCAGAGCTGCCCCCAGAGCACACACGTACTCGCATTCCTCCGGGACACGAACGGGGATGTTCAACCGATCCTCCAGCGCCCGAATCATTCCCTGCTGGCGCGCGACCCCGCCGATGAACGTGAGGTCACTACCCAATCCGACACGACGGAGCAGCAAAGCCGCCCGATCCGCCAGAGAATTGTGGATACCCCGAAGAATGTCCTCGACGCTCACACCAGCGCTGACGTGGTTGATGATCTCGGACTCGGCCAGAACGGCACAGACGCTGCTGATCGGCTGCGGATGGGTTGCCCGGAGCGAGAGCACCCCGACACTCTCAAGGTCCACCTGCAGATACCTGGCCGCTCGAACAATGAAGCTGCCCGACCCAGCGGCACATTTGTCGTTGCTTTTGAAGAGGTGGACCTTGCCGCCCTCGGTCAGGCTGATGGCACGGGTGGATTGACTTCCAATATCGAGAACCGATCGCGTGCCGGGCAACAGATGCCAGGCTCCCCGAGCGGCACTTGTTATGTCTGTGATCTGAATGTCTCGAAAATCAACGCTCGCCCGACCAAAGCCGGTAGCGGCAATATAAACGACATCGCCGGGGGAGATGCCCGCCGCGTCGAGGGCCCGCTCGAAGGCGCGTCGCGCTGTCCCGTTAAGGTCGGTTCCCGTTCGGACGAGCGCCCGACCGATCAGCCGGGGCGCGTCGTCATACCGCCGTTGCAGGATCACCGCTTTGGTCAATCCCGATCCAACGTCAATTCCGGCCACGCAGATCATGGGCTTCCTCCTTCTGTCCGGACGGCACTCCACAGCCCATCAGGCGGATCCCTCCTGTGGAGGCAATCGGGTTCCCGCCATCGCTTCCTCCGACCGACGATGAGGCCAGAGGTTGGACTCGAAACTCCGGTCCAGTTTCTCCAGAGCAAAGAGCGCTGCACCAATGGCTCCCATGAAATGGGAATCTGAACTGACGAGAAGCTTGGTCTGCAAAACTTCTTCGAGCGCCCGCACCATTCCCACATTGCGGGAGACTCCCCCCGTGAGAGCGATGTCGGGTTGCAGCGGAATCCTCCGCACGAGCGACACGGTGCGTCGGGCAATGGCCAGATGAACGCCCCGGAGAATATCCTCCGGCTTCTTCCCCAGGGCGAGATAGGAAAGGATGTCCGATTCGACAAAGACCGTGCAGACCGTCGTGAGCTTCACCGGATGCATTCCCTTGAGCGACAACGGGCCGATCTCATCGAGAGTGATGCCCAGCACGTCGGCGGCGTTGGCGAGAAATCGCCCCGTCCCGGCGGCGCACTTATCGTTCATGACGAAATCGAGCACCTCGCCCTGCGGGCCGATGCTGATGGCTTTGGAGTCCTGTCCTCCCATATCAATCACGGTGCGCGTCGTGGGGAAGATGTAATGCGCTCCTCGCGCATGACAACTGATCTCGGTGACCTGACTCTGACCAAAAGTGATCTTGTATCGCCCATAGCCGGTGCCGACAATGTAGCCGACATCGCTCGGGCGGAGCCCCGCCTGCTCACAAGCCGCCAGGAAGGCGGCTTCCGCCGAACGGGTGACGTTGGCTCCGGTGTCCACAAGGGCCCGGGCCACAATTCCACGCGATTCCTCCATGATGACGGCCTTCGTCTGTGTGGAGCCGACATCTACTCCCGCACCGTATCTCATCGGTGGTTCCTCCTCAAATGTGACAGAGCCGGGAGAGCCTGTCCGTGACACATCGTGTCCAGAGTCCTGCCGGTCGTGAACGTGGTTTCAGGAAAGGCTACCCCTCGCATCTCCGGGTCGGTGCCGTTGGTTCCTTTGGTGATGTTCGAGCGCCTCGAAATAGGCATCCAGGCGATTCCGAATCTGCGCTTCCGCGAAATACCGCGGGTCCTCCAGGTCCGACTCGATATAGAGCGTCGGCACACCGAGCTGCCGCGCAAAGTAATCCCGCATGTCACCCTGACCGGC
>DATLZR010000146.1 GCA_035573895.1 Blastocatellia bacterium
TGCGGTCATCACAACGAAGTTCCGGCACACGGCAGGCGCAGGACGCGATGGAACCGGTCTCGGTCGAGTGGTGCTGTCTGACTCGGATCACCCTCTTCTCGCTCCTCAAACGGACCGCTCGCCTCGACTCCTCACCTTCGCCGAGAATTCCTGACTGTCATCGGACCCCAGCAATTCCCGGTCAGCCCGTAACGGGCTGAATTTTTGCGCATTTTTTCAGTGAGCTACAGCCATTTTCACCGGGGATTGCTGTCGAGGCCCCTTGAAGGTCGTTCTGGGTGTGCTAGAATTTTTATTGCCATTCCATCACAAAGGAGGTCGTGGATTATGCTGAGGAAGGTTGTCGGCATATTGACGATTCTCCTTGTGCTGGGAGGGGCTACCGTCGCGCTCGCGGCCCAGAAGGAAACGCGCCGTGATATTACCTTCTCCGAAGACATTCTCATTGCGGGCCAGCTTGTCCGCAAAGGAACCTACACGCTGGTCTATCAACCCGGTGTGGAGGGCCAGGCCACACTGATGAAAGGAGCAGAGGTTGTGGTCCGTGTCCCCTACCGGCTGCGGTCGCTCGATAAGAAAGCGACCACAAATTCATTCTCTTATCGCCGGACGGGGCCGCAACCTGTGCTGCTTCAAGTCGTTTTCTCTGGGCAGCGCGAGGCGCTCGTCTTTGAGGAAAGCGCCCGATAGCCCTCCTGCGGTAGCCCTTCGCTGAAGTACGGAGCGCGGCCACGTCGTGGGCCGTGCTCCCGATTGGTGTGGAAGGATTTTTGTTAGATATTGGAACTCGCTTCAAAGAGGAATTGCGGCTAGTGCAGGTGAACGATACGCAGCGGCAACGAGGCCGAGATCCAGCGTTTTTCCGACGTGATGATGCCCCGCATCGTGTACGTCCCCTCGGGCAAAATTCCCGCCGTTGAATCGGGGAGGGAAAATTCCTTCGTGTAGCGAAGCGACGTCCCCGCCTTCACAAGCTCCGTTCCCAGCACGGTGAGAAAGGCTTTATCCGCCGACCACTGGAAGACGATCTTCCCGGCTTCGTCCTCAAGGATGAAATCGAATCGCTGCGAACTGCGAAAGGTAAGTTCGAGGTCTTCGTCGCTCTGGTTGCTGAGTGTGATTTCCGCCCGCACAACTGGACCAGGTATGACCGGTGGTAGCGGCGGCTGAAGGTTATAGGAATAGACGGCGCGATCCAGAGTGAAAGCGATCGTGATCCCTGTCGGTGACATAACGGTCCTCTGCGATGCACTCGGTGAGGCAGCTTCGTCATCCAGCGCGCTCGGCGATGAGGCACTCCCCCTCTGGAGAATCAGAATGGGGGCGAGGACGACCAGGATGACGATCGCCTGAAACAATTGCCGCGTGTATGGCAGGTGTTTCATCAGATGACCTCCTGTTGGCGAATTTTTATGTCACGGGTTGTTTCATCAATCCAGGTCAGCTCGACCGTATAGACATTGGGACCGACGACACGGCCAAGTTTATCCCCCCATTCGATGACGACGACCGCCGGTTCAGCCAAAATCTCTTCGATCCCCAGGTGATCGGAGAGAGCCCGCGCATCCTCCAGCCGATAGAGATCAATGTGATAGAACCGCAATCGTCCCCGATGCTGGCTGATGAAGGTGAACGAGGGGCTGGTGACGTCATCGGGATCAATTCCCAGACCCGCCGCCAGTCCTTTGGCGAAGACTGTCTTGCCGGTGCCGAGATCGCCGATGAGCAAAAAAATCGCAGGCTGAGAAAGCTCGCGGCCGATCTCTTCGGCGAGCGCGAATGTCTCCTCCGGCGCGCGCGTGATGAAACTTCCGGTGATGCCCGCTCGGGTGGTCATGGTTGTTTTGGGTGGAGGCATCTCCACCGGTTGTCGTGGCGACATCGTCTCTCCATCGGCCCGAAGAATTGATGCCGACAGGACGGCTTTCCGTGATGTTTCACCAGATTCTCTCCCCGCGTCGAGAAAACGAGTCGCCGGAGTGTTCCTCCACGACGGCCCGCACAGCCGCACCGACATGCGCGGTGATGTCCGACGCCATCAGCGCGCGGGTGCCGAGAGTACGAGCCGCCAGATCACCGGCAAGCCCATGAAGATAGACGGCCGCCAACGTCGCGTCGAGGGGGGAGTTCCGATCCTGAGCCAGGAATCCGGCGAGAATCCCGGTGAGAACATCTCCCGATCCGGCCGTGGCCATTCCCGGATTGCCCGTGGGATTGATATACACCTGACCATCGGCTGAAGCGATCAGCGTGCGATTGCCCTTCAGCACCAGGATGAGCGAATGCTCAGTGGCAAAGCGACGAGCAACCTCGACCCGATGCTCGAGCACATCCTGAATGGGGATGCACATGAGCCGGGCCATTTCTCCCGGATGAGGTGTGGCGATGAGCGGCACGTCCCGGCCGGTGATGTCGTCCGGCCAGGGAGCCAGACAATTCAATCCGTCGGCATCCACGATGGCGGGAACCGTCCGACGTCGCAACAGGTCATGAACGAACCGGCGCGTGCTCTCGGCGGTTGTGATGCCGGGACCGAGAGCAAGAACATCGCGTTCGCCGGCCAGTTGAAGAGCCCGCTCAAGCGCCGTGTGCGCGAGACTTCCTTCGGGCGTTTCGTCGAGCGGCTCCGTCATCGCTTCCGCGACATGCGAGATGATCAGTGAATGGCAGGAGGCCGGAGTCCCCACCGTCACCAGCCCCGCGCCGGAGCGAAGCGCTGCTTGAGCCGCCAGGCAGGCGGCACCGGGTTTGCCCCGTGACCCGGCGATGAGAAAGACATGACCGTAGGTTCCTTTGTGACTCGTCGGCGACCGACGCGTCCGACAAAGCCAGGCCGCGATCATCTCCGGCGCCAGCAGAGTCAGCGTGGGTCCGACACTTTCGATCAGCTCCTGCGGCGACCCAATGGGTGCGACGACTAACTCGCCTCCGTAATAACAGGCCGGCGGCAGCACGTTGGCCGGCTTCGGCGCGGTGAAGGTCACGGTGAAATCAGCCGAGACCGTCGGTCCCAGCGGTCGGTCCACATCGGTGGGCAACCCCGACGGAAGATCAACGGCGACAATGCGAACGGTTCGCGCCGGCTCCTCGAACAGCGCGGCGAGATCCCGGATAACCTCCGCGTACAATCCTTCCGCCGGGCGCTCGATTCCCGTTCCCAGAATTCCATCTACCACCAGGGCGTAGTGCTTGAGGTGCTCTCGAAAAGGCTGCCAGGCCGTTGCGTCTGTCACCTCGGTGAATGTCAATCGGGAGGTTGCGCCCGCGAGTTTCTTAACGATGTCAAAGTTCATGCGCGCGTCACCCGTCGTTTTGTCCAGCGAGCTGAGGAGGGCAACATCCACGCGAGCGCCGCTCATCCACGCCAGACGCGCGAAGGCTGCACCATCGCCACCATTATTTCCTTTGCCGCAAACGACCAGGATGTGCCGCCCGGCCACCGGTCCCAGTCGCGTCTCGACCGCTCGAAGAATCTGTCGGGCCGCGTTTTCCATCAGGAGCAAGCTGGGGATTCCGTATCGCTCGGTGGTGAGCCGATCAACCTCGCGCATTTGTGCCGCCGTGAGAACGCGCATCGCGCTTCATTGTAGCACGAAAAGCGGCGCGAGGAAGACGCATCGTCTCACCGTCAAGAGGAGGAGTGGATCATTCCCGCGAGAAAATAATCTGCCTCCGGTCGAAGGGGGATTTCTCCGCCCAGGAAGGGGACGTGCTCCCGGCAGGAATCGAACCTGCGGCCTAGCGCTTAGGAGGCGCTCGCTCTATCCAACTGAGCTACGGGAGCACACTCACGACTGATATTTTAGCAGCGAGACGACGGGGTACCCAGCCAGCCGTTC
>DATLZR010000147.1 GCA_035573895.1 Blastocatellia bacterium
CCCTTTATCGCCCGATTCGAGAAGTGTCCGGCAAATGACGACGTCTTTATTGCCGGCACCGATAATCTCTGGAAAAGCACCAACTTCTTCAGCGCTTCCCGTCCCACCTGGGAAGTGAACGGTCCCGAGATGCGCTCCTCCATCACCGCCCTGGCATTTGCCCCGTCAGATGATTCCTGCAACACCTATGCCTTCGGGACAGCCAATGGTCAGCTTCGGTTGACCCGTGACGGAGGGATGACCTGGACTGATCTGGACATGGGAAACCAGGTCCCCAATCGGTATGTGACCGATCTGGCCTTTGATCCAAGGGATGCCAACGTTTTGTATGTCACGCTCTCCGGCTTTGACGAAGGAACGCGAGGTCAGCCCGGCCACGTCTTCCGAACAAAGGAGGCGCTCTCACCAGCGCCAACATGGGCCGATGTTAGCCCCCCGGTCAACCTCCCTCATAACACGATCCTCATTGATCCTCGCCAGCCGGAGGTCATCTACGTCGGGACCGATCTCGGTGTCTGGAAGAGTGCGGATGGCGCACACAGCTGGGTTCACCTCGGCCCCGAAACGGGAATGCCGAATGTCGCTGTCTTTGAGTTGCAAATGGCCCAGCGCACCGGGCAGCTTGTCGCCTTCACCTTCGGTCGCGGAGCATTCCTTCTCAGAGGGACCAATAGTCCACAGACTCGCTGAAGTTTGACAGCAGGTGAAGAATCGAGATAATTCCTCCCGCGCATGGTGAGAGGTGAACAGAGCATCAGGAGAGAGCCGACAGGAGAACGCCCATGATATCACAGTTGATGCGTTCGTGGCGATGGCGATGCATGACGGGTTTGCTCTTGATCCTCGTGATGGCGGTGGAATCAGGTCTTTCCGCCGCCGACATCGCACTTCTGCCTGCTCAGGTGACGGGGATTGACGCTACGTCCGACCGAACGGTGAATTGTCTTCTTCCCGCTGGTGTGACGTTGACGGGTTCGATCACGAGTGAGGCTGATGTGTTGATCGTGGGTGGGAGTGTCACCGCACGCTCTGCGGATACCAGTTTTGAAGGGCCGATCCAGTTTTCTCCGCTGGACCAGTCTGCCCGTTACGAGATCGTTCTCCCGCCGGGCAGGTATCGGCTGAGCGTCAGGGCTGTTTTCGTGGTTGAAGAGACCGGCTCAACCCTAACCGTCACCTTTGCCGAAGGGGAAGAAATGACCGTCAACGATAGTACGGTTCATGACTTGCGGGTTCCTTCCCCGCCTCCGGTCGTTCGGGTTCGGGGGACGGTGAGGAACCTCGGCGATCTCGATGTGGAGAGGGCGGCCATCCTCTTCGCTACGGAAGACGGGATGATTCAAGCTTCCACAGCCTTAACTGAGGAGTATACCCTGGCGGTGCCGGTGGGTCGGTATGTCGTTTCTGCCTTAGGATTGAGTCCCCTTCTTCCCGATGAGCTGAGCGAGCTTCTCAATCTGGAGCTGGAGAGGGTAATGATTTCAGGCGACGCGACCGTGGATGTCACCCTTCCCCCGTTGGTCGAGGTGAAGGGAACAATCAAGATGGCAACCGGCGATCCCGCTATCACCGCTCAAATAACCGTCAGCAACGTAGATGAGCAAACGACGCGGGCCGCCGTGGTGATTTCAGCTGACGCTACCGGTGGGCAATACAGATTGCTGATCCCTGCCGGCTCCTACGATGCCATTGCGTTTGTCACCTTCTTACTGGAAGAGGAGACTCAGGGCGTTCTGGGATTTCCCATTTCCACTCGACGATTCCATGCCGATGCTGGTGTTGAACTCGATTTCACCATTCCCCCCATTGGTCCCATCGTGACGATTTCCGGTCGGGTGACCGATAGCCAGGGCGATCCGGTCGGAGGCGCATTTATTCTCGCCTCCAGCGTCATGCTCACTGACATGCCGGATACGTTTTTCACAGCGGGGGTTCTGAGCGAGGATGACGGAACCTTTCAGATCAAGGTCATCAGCGGGCAGGATTATACCGTCGTGTGCACGCCGCCCCCGCAGTGAGCGATTAACGTCTCATTTTTGGACTCCGGCCCTTATCTTCGTTCCTGGGAAAAGGACGCGATATCGCTCCCCTGTCGAAGACGCGGATTCAGCCATTCGTTCAGTCCATCGCCGGCGACGTTGAAGGCCATGACCGTGATCATAATAGCCAGACCAGGGAAGATAACCAGGTGCGGGGCTGTTGTGAGATAAGCACGTCCGGCATCGAGCATTTTCCCCCAACTGGGCCAGGGTTCCTGCACTCCCAGGCCGAGGAAGCTCAGTCCCGCTTCAGCCAGCACAGCTCCCGCCATTCCCAGCGTAGCCTGAACGATCAGGGGCTGGACAACATGCGGTAGGATGTGAACGACAATCACACGCGGTGTACTCGCTCCCAGGGCTCGTGCCGCCTGAACGAAATCCAGTTCCTTGATCTTGAGGACCTGGCCTCGAACAAGCCGAGCATAGCTCACCCAGCCGATAATACAGAGCGCCAGGATGAGGTTGGTTATGCTCGGTCCGAGGAACGCGACCAAAGCGATCGCCAGCAAAATGCCGGGGAAGGCCAGAAACGTGTTGAAGAGAAAACTGGCAATAAGGCGATCAATCCAGCCGCCGTAGTAGCCGGAGAGGGCGCCGATGATCGTTCCGACAAGCGAGCAGACCATCACCACCGTCACCCCCACGCGCATCGAGACGCGGGCTCCGAAAATGAGTCGGGAGAGGAGATCACGACCGAATTCATCGCGACCGAGCGGATGGGCGAGCGAGGGACCCTCCAACCGCGCCGCGAGCGTCTGTTCGGTGATGCTGTGAGGAGCCAACCAGGGCGCAAGCACCGCAACCAGCACGAGCACTCCGATGATGATCAAACCGACTTTCGCCAGCCGATTCACCTCCTCGCTACCTCCTCAGTCATCGAGCGTCCGGCAATGTGTCGTGGTAGCCTGCGAGGGAGAATCACAGATGAGACGCCCCGCGGTACCCTGTTCGTCAAGCATCTGACCCCATGTCTTGACGGCAGTCCGCCCGAGAACGCAACCAGGGTCCTCCCTCATTTGGTTCCCCTTTATCGGTTGATCCTGTGCGATTCACACATCATTCGATCTTGATGCGGGGATCAAGAGCACTGTAGAGTAGGTCCGTCGCCGTATTGATCACAATGTAGGTGATCGCGATGACGAGAACGCATCCCTGCACGAGCGGATAATCCCGTGAGCGGATAGCATCAATGGTGAGCGTTCCGATCCCCGGCCAGTTGAAAATCTGCTCGGTGATGAGCGCGCCCCCGAGGAGAACACCGAACTGCAGGCCGACAATCGTGACGACCGGTATCAAACCGTTGCGGAGGACGTGCCGATAGATCACCACCCGCTCATCGAGCCCTTTCGCCCGAGCCGTCTTGACGTAGTCTTGATCCAGCTCCTCGATGATGCTCCCTCGGACCATGCGAGTCAGAATCGCCGCCAGAGCCGCCCCCAGTGTCACTGCCGGCAACACGAGCTGCGACAGGTGGCCATAGCCCGATGGCGGCAAGAGTCGAAGCTTCACCGAAAAGAGCAAGATCATCAATGGACCCAGGGCGAAGTTCGGAAGGGAAACCCCTACGAGGGCGATCAGAGAAGCGAGCGCATCAATCCCGCTGCCGCGAAAGCGTCCGGCAGTCACCCCGAGGGGAAGCGATATTCCTACGGCGACCACGAGCGCCGCAATCGCCAGTTGCAACGTTGCCGGATAGCGCGACCAAATTTTTTCGGCAACCGGGCGACGGTCCGTGAATGTTGTGCCCAGGTCCCCGCGAAGAAGCTGCCTCCAGTAGGCCAGATACTGATCCCCGAGGGGACGATCCAGCCCGAACCGATGGCGCATCTCCTGCACCTGTTCTGTCGTGGCCGTTTCACCGAGAAAACTCAACACCGGATCCCCCGGAACGAGATGGATCAGCAAAAAGACCAGTGTGACCACCGCCCAGACGACGGGAATGACCATGAGCATCCGCCGAATGAAGACTCGAACGATCGCTGGCATCGGTTACTCACTTGTTCGGGCAGCCGATACCCGTAGGTGGCAACCGGGTCGTTTTCCGCCGATCGCCCCCGGAAGGCTGTCCGTCATTACTGTGGACCATGACCGGGCGAAGCCGACGACGCGGATTGCGTGACGCGTTCCACCTCGATCATGCTGAGGATCAGCGCCAGCGGACCCAGAGGGGAACGGCTCTCGCTATAGACTCCCTCAGGGTGCCATCGGGAGATCCTCATTTCCGGAGCCAGCTCCCCCACCGCACGGTAGAGGGCCCGGGCATCCCCCGATGGGATGGCAGCGGAAGCGCCCGCCAGGTCTCGAAGTGTCAGGACCGCTTGAGCGACCTCCGAATGGTCAAACGAAACCATCACTTCAAACGCTCCTCGCGCGCCTTGCTCAAAGAGTGATGCGAGTTGTGGATATTGGGCGATCACCCGGTTCTGGTGACGCCGATCAATGAGAATCTCAATTTCCCGCTTCTGTCCGATGACGAGGAATCCGTTGATGAAAGAAAACGCGCTCGTCGAGCGGTTCCGGGCGGAGAAGATGCTGTAGCCCTGATACTGATCCTCGCGGACAGGCTCGCCCGCGTGGCGGAGATACTTTCCGATGAGCATGGCTAGCTTTGCCTTCTCTCGCGCTTCCACAATGAGAAGGCGTCGGTCGCCGTCCCATTCCACGATGGCGCTTTCGTTGCCGAGCGCATCGGCAAGGGTATCAGAACGGGCCCATCCTAGCGACTGCTTCATTCGACCCACCAGTTCGCGGACAACGATCTGCGCAAGCGGTGAAAGCTGCTTTGCCACCACGTCCTCGATCGCCGCAACAACGCCGGGAAAATCTCCAAACCGATAGATGGTGATGCGACGAGCATCGGCCGGGATGATCGCCGGACTGTTAAGCTCCGCCTGTCCGTTGACCACCTCTGCCAGCGACGCCGATACGTTCGGATCAAGGCCGAGAATGTATCGGGTGACGACCTCACCGCCTTCGACGTCAACCGAGAATGTCAGCGTCAACGCGAGCGGAGCTGTGATCGTCTCGATAAGTTCAGCGGTGCTCGGCGGGGGCATCGGCGATGAAGCGGAGGGGAGCACATTCCGCTGGAGAAGCGAGCGAAGGGCCTTCCCGCTGATGAATCCGACGACCGGACTCTGGCGATCCACAGCGGCTCGCAGCGTCCGGTAGGTGGTGGATGCGGCGAGCGAGAGATGTCGGTTCTCTCGGCTCTCCCTCAACGAGCGGAGACTATCCTCTCGATTCGCTGCAACGAGCATCCCGTCCATGACGGTCCACAGGAAGATCACCCGATTCTGTGGATCACGATAGAGCGTGAGAAGCAAGCCTTGTTCCTGCCTCGTTTCTCCCTTCAGGGGGCCCAGAAATCGGCGGGCGAGGGATTCCAGCCCATGTCCCCCCGCTTTTGCTGCCGCTGCTCCGCCGGGGGATCGCACGAGGAGCGCCCAGTGAGGCGTGAGTTTCTCCCCTTCAAGCTCCAGGCCCGTCAGGACGAGCGCGATGTGAGCGCCAGGCAACGGTGGAACGCGCCAGGCAGCAGCGCCAGGCAGGAAAGGAGTGAGCGTCTGCCAGGCGCGCGTGCGCTCAAGCGCGTCGAGCGCACGGGTGGTGTCGCGCACCTCGATATAAGCCAGCGCCGTCGCCGGCACATATTCCAGGAGACTTCGGTTGCGACTGATGTAGTACCACGCCGCGACTGTCACGCCGGAGAGGCCAAGTCCGAGAATGATCAGCTTCTTCCTCCATCGGCTCACGTCGGGTTTGGGACCGGGGGACGACGCTGTCTCGATGGATGCCGTCTCCCGACCCGAGGACGTCGGCCGATTCTCGCTCGCTTGCTCAATCCGGCTCATCATCTCTTGTTCTGCGGTTGTTGCCGATCGCAACCTCGCTGGAGTGCTCAACCGAGGCCGCTATGGTAACACCAGCCTGTTGATTTCTCCATGTCAGCCTTTTATTATAACTGCCGTCGGTGAAGGGATGATGCGCGAGAGACCGGTGGTTACGATTTATTCAAAGCCCGGTTGTCATTTGTGCGAGGAGGCGAAGGAAGCTATTATGAGATCCGGCTGTCCGGTGGCATTCCGGTTGGAGATCGTCAACATCGAGGAGGATGCGCAGCTCTTTGCCCGGTTTAAGGATGACATCCCGGTCATTTTCATCAACGGTCTCAAAGCGTTCAAGCATCGCGTGACGCCGAGAGAGTTTTGTGACAGGCTCTGTCGTATCACTCAACGAACGAGGTGACTCATGAGACCACTGGGATTGCGCGTGTTGCTGGCGGGGTTGATGATGGTGATCGCCTGCTCTCACCAGCCGGAGTCGCAAGCGACCGACAGTCAATCTCCTTCGTCTCGGTCGGCCACAGAATTCGATGGGGAGCGAGCTTTTCAGCATGTGCGGGCACTGGTGGAGATGGGGCCGCGACCGGTGGGAAGCGCTGCTCACGACCGAGCGCGCGATTACATCGTCGCCGAGTTGAAAAAATATGGGCTGACAATCATCAAGGACGAATTCACGGCCCAAACGCCGCTCGGCCAGCGACCCATGGTCAGCATCATCGGCGAGCTGAAGGGCGAAAGCGATAACATCCTGATCCTGGCCAGCCACTACGACACTAAACTTTTCACTGACATCACCTTCGTGGGAGCCAATGACGGCGGATCGAGTACCGGAGCCTTGCTCGAACTCGCCCGCGTGATCGCTGCTCGCCAGCAGAAGCCAAAACACACGCTCTGGTTCACCTTCTTTGACGGCGAAGAAGCGTTCGTCAACTGGACGCAAGCGGATTCCAAGTATGGCAGTCGTCATCTCGTGGCCCGACTGGAGGGGGAGCGAAAGCTGGAGAAGGTGAAGGCGATGATCCTTCTCGATATGATCGGGGATAAAGACCTGGAGCTCAAACGCGATGGCTATTCCACTCCCTGGCTGGTGGATATCATCTGGGCGGCCGCCAGGGAACTCGGGTACGAGAAGCATTTCAGTTCGAGCGAGACCTTCATTGATGACGACCACATCCCCTTTCTGGACAAAGGTGTGCCAGCCGTGGACCTGATTGATTTCAACTACGGATTGTTCAATCGCTACTGGCACACGGCGGAAGACACCCTCGACAAGTTGAGTCCCAGGAGCCTGAAAATCGTCGGCGACACCGTGCTCACCGCCCTGCCGCGCATTGAGGAGGCTGTGAATCAAAAGGGCAAGAGCTGAGCGGATGGCTCTCGTCGGCCTCGCCCGTACGGAAGACGATCGGTGGCCGGATGGAGGGGATGCGCGGCGGGAGATTACGTCTGAGAGGAGGCCGAGATGGGACGGCGGATTGCCGTGATTCCCGGTGATGGCATCGGGATCGAGGTGGTGACCGAAGCGGTGAGGGTGCTTGAGAAGGCCAATCGCCTCTACCATCTGGATCTCGAGTTCACCTGGTTTGATTGGGGAGCGGAGAAGTACCTTCGAGAGGGCGTGACGCTCCCTTCGGGGGCGGTGGAGATGTTACAGTCGGACTATGCGGCTATCCTGGCGGGGGCGTTCGGCGACCCTCGCGTCCCCGATAATAAACATGCTCACGACATCCTTCTCGGTCTTCGGTTCAGACTCGATCTCTACATTAATTTGCGCCCCGTTCGGTTACTCGCGGAGGACCTGACGCCACTGAAAAATCGCACGGTCCGTGATCTCGATTTCGTCATCTTTCGAGAAAATACCGAGGGCGCTTATGTCGGCATCGGCGGCATCTTCAAAAAGGGAACGGACGAGGAGATCGCTCTTCAAGAGGAAATCAACACGCGACGGGGCGTCGAGCGCATCATCGTGGCAGCGTTCGAGTATGCGCGTCGGCAGGGACGACGGCGAGTGACGCTGGTGGATAAATCGAATGCGATGCGCTTCGGCCACGACCTCTGGCAGCGCACCTTCCGCGAGGTGGCTCATCGTTATCCGGAGATCGAAGCGACCCATCAGTACGTGGATACAATGGCGTTGCTCATGGTGCAGAATCCCGCCGAGTGCGATGTCATCGTCACGACAAACCTCTTCGGTGATATCTTGAGCGATCTCGGGGCGGCACTCGTTGGAGGATTGGGGGTCGCTCCATCGGGAAATATTCATCCCGGGCGGGTGTCACTTTTCGAGCCGGTTCACGGCTCCGCTCCGTCGCTGGCGGGAAAGAATCTCGCCAATCCCATCGGGGCTGTGCTGACCGCGGCGATGATGCTCGAATATCTCGACGAGAAACCGGCGGCACGGGCTATCGAAACGGCGGTGATCGAAACGATCGCCGCCGGGGAGGTCACTCGGGATTTAGGTGGGCGACTCTCAACCAGTGAAGCGGGGCAGGCCATCGTCGCCCGATTAAGATGACGGCGGCGAAGCGAGGCGAGACTCGCTCACGGGCCGCTCGCTTCCCGATGCCGGGGGAGGAGGAACCATGAGAAAGTGGCAATATAAGACGCTGGATTGGGGAGAACTGAGAAAACTGGGAGCTATCGTCACGGGCAAGGACTTCGTTGACGAGAATGTGGACGCCGGGTTGAACAAACTGGGAGATGAAGGATGGGAGCTGGTCGGCGTCTACGTTGACGGATTCGTCGTGCATCGGTCGCAAAAGGCCATTGACATCGTCTCGATCAGTCGCTACGTCAAGTTCACCTTCAAGCGTCCGGTCGAAGGATCATGAAGGAGGATGACATCGCGCATGAGTCCGCTGGGGGATGAGAGGGAGCGCCTTGGCGGGAACGGGGCTCCCTCCCGGCTGAAAGGACTTTCCCGTTCGATCAGGAGCATCACCGGAGATCATGCCCTTTCTCGATCTCGATGAGGGGCGGATTTACTACCGCCAGCAGGGGCAGGGCGAACCGATCGTCTTCGTCAACGACTGGCCGCTGTCACACCATTACTGGGGGCCTCTGGCGCATCGGCTGCGCTCCTGCTTCCGACTGATCGGATTCGACCCTCGAAGTACGGGCCAGAGTCGCACGCTCGTTCCCTCCGCCCCCTGCGATGTTGAAACCCAGGCGGAAGATCTTCACAGCATCATCACGCGACTGGGGTTGGGCGAAGTTCATCTCGTCGGTCACGGCCTGGGAACGGTGGTGGCTGGCCTCTGCCTCCGGGTGCATCCGCAGGACGTGCGCACGTTGACGCTCATCACCCCGATCCTCCGGCCTGAAGCACCCGAAGGAGTGAACGGATATGTCGCCTATGCCCAGGCTGTTCTCATGTTGCGGAAACTCACGGCTGTCCCTCTGGCGCGCAATCTGCTGCTCCGTCGCTATTCCTACGGACGCATCCCCTCGGCCTATCGCCAGGCTCTGCTGGAGGACTTCAATCGCGTGAGCGTATCGGCCGCGTGGGAGGCGATTCACTCGGCGACCGAAGAAGAAACCTTGCGCCGCTTCGCCGAGTCCCTGACGATGACCAAATGTCCCGTGCTCATCCTGGCCTGTGGCGCGGACAAACTGTCGCCTTTGGAGACAGCACGCTGGATCTATGATCGGATTCAAACCGGTACACTCATCACCTTGAAAACACACGGTCATTTCCCCATGCTTGAGTCCCCGGAGAAAATCGGCAGCTTGCTGCGGGAGTTCTTCGAGAAAACGTCACCCGGGACTGGCAGTGCAGTTTCCTGAAACAGGAAGCACAAGCTCTTCTTGTGGATCAGGGATGTCGTCGTTAGAATCCTCCTTTAAAGACAGAGCTGACCATATCCGGGAGAGGGTTTCAGACGGATTCAAGAAAATGGATGGGGCTCTATCGCTGTGAAACCTTCCGGCAAGACAGGGCGTAGTTACTATCTGGACCGGGAAAGGATATCAAGGTAATGAGAGGACTAATGCCTATGGGTTCTAGGACTGTGGTACAAGCCCCGATTGATCAAACGGCTCTTCGCGGGCGGATGCGGGTGGTCGTTGTGACAGAGTCGCTCGTTCGGAGCCGTGAAATTGCTCATCTGCTGGAACCGGTGGGATGCCGGATTACACCGCTCATTTACTCGGAGGCCGGGGACGGAGCATTTTCCGGGTCGGAGTCTGATCTGGTGGTTGCTGAAATTCCCGAAGATGATCCCTCGGTGCTTCATCAGCTAAGGGGTCAATCGGGGGTGCCGATTGTGGCGCTGGTTCCGGAGCGTCTGATCGGATCGGCTATGGAGCTGGCCCGGATGGATCACTGTCGCTTCCTCCTGACGCCGGCGCATCCCCGAGAAATTCTTGAAGTTGTGAGGGACCAGCTCGATCTGGTTGCCCTGCGGCAAACAACCTCCTGGCTCACCGATCAGCTGAGGGCTCGTTATCATCCCGATAATCTCATCGGCGTGAGCCGGGGAGCGCACAATCGTCGAGCCTTCGTTCGAGCATTTGCCGATGTGGACCTTCCGATCTTGCTCGTAGGCGAGCGCGGGGTGGGAAAGGAGACGGTGGCGCGAACACTCCACTATGCGAGTCGCCGAGCCCTGCTTCCTTTTCTTCTCGTTGACACCGAAGCCCTTCCGACAGGAGGGCTGGAGCCGCTCCTTTTTGGCAACACGATGCGGCCTGAGCCTCACGCGCCGGTCTTTCGGCCCGGGCTCATGGAACTGGCTCGGGGTGGAACGATCTACCTGACGGACATCGCCCGTATACCCCAAATTGTCCAGATGCGGTTGGCGACCCTTCTCCGGGAACAGCACTCCTCCGGCGATGAACCTCGCGTGCGGCCGCGACTCATCTTTGGCAGTCTCGTATCGCCTGACAGCCTGAGGCGTCAACGGTTGCTCGATGAGGATCTCTGGCTCCTGCTTCAGGAGACGCAGCTCACCATCGAGCCGCTGCGTCAGCGACAGGAAGACATCCCGCTCTTTGTCGAGGCCTTCACCGGTGAAATTTGCCGGGAGTTCAACAAAGAGCCGAGAGAGATCACGCCCGGTGCTCTGGAGGCGCTCAAGCGTTATTCGTGGCCCGAGAATGTGAGCCAGTTGAAGAAGACGCTCCTTGCGGCGTTCGAACGTGCTCGTCCACCGGCCATTGACGAGACAATGCTCCCGGAACCCATCGGGACCAGGCCGTCACCCGTTCCGAAGATGGCGGTGACCGAAGCCGGTCTGGATTTCTATGAAGTCGTCGAGGAGTTTGAACGGGCACTCATCAGTAGCGCCCTTCACCTGACGGCGGGAAATCAGCGGCGAGCCGCTCGATTGCTGCGCCTGAAGGAGACAACGCTGGCGGCCATGCGCAAGCGGCTGTTCCCGAAATCGGGAGAGGGGAAATAGGACAAAAAAGTGCTGGTCTCGCCCGACGCAAAGCGGTACAATACCCTCGACTAATCCATGGGAAGGCCAGGAGGCAAAAGCGGACGAGACCGGCACTCCGAGACCGCTCCGGCGGCATGGCTTTATTTTCTTGACGAGCGCACCAAACCCGACCGCCGCTATCGCCTGGCCGGTCTCACATTGACGCTGGCACTTCACGGCTTTTATGTGGCAGCTCTCTTTTATGATTATTACCAGGACCTCCAGCGATGGAAGGTCCTCATGGGATTACAACTGGTCGCTCGCCCCGGTCAGGTCACGTTGCTCAGTCCCTCCGACATCGCGCGACTGACGGCTCCGCTGTATTATCCTCCCGGTCTGATCAGGTCGTCTGCTGAGGAGGAGGAAGCTCGACGACGGCAAGAGCAGGAGCGTCGGCGCGAGCAGCAACGACAGCAGGCGAAGGAGCAACGGGAGGAGGAAGAAGAGCCCCCCAAGCCCATCCCTCAGTCCTGGGAAGAGCTGGAGAAGCAAGCCCAGGAAACGGCCACACAGCTCAACATCGGTCCCATCAAGGAAGCCATCGCCCAACTGTACGAAGCCCGTCTTCGAGGCGAACTGGCCTTCACCGAGTTACGAGTGGGCGTTTCTTTTCGGGTGAAGAAAGATGGCGAACTGACCGACATTCGGCTGGCTGAACCGTCGGGAATCCCCGAAGTGGACTCAGCGGCGCTCATGGTCATCAACGAAGCGAGCCGCGTGCGTGTCCTGGCTCCACTGGCTGTCGCCGAATCCTGCACGGTTCGCCTGGTCATTTCCGATGCTGCTCAGCTCTATTTCATCGCTGCCTCGCGCAACGAAGCCGGTGCTTCCGACCTTCTGGCTCAGCTCAACGGCCTGTTGCTGCTGGTGCGGTTGAATTCCGGTCGGCTCGATCCCGATGTGGCCTCGGTCATCGCCCGGCTCACCATCATTCAGGAAGGACGCAATGTCATCGCCAGCGTGAAAATCCCTCGTTCGGAAGCCGCTGAAATGCTCAAGAATCGTCTGGGGGCTAAAACCTGACTGGCTCATCCCTCCCCCGCGGGCATAGTGCTCAGGGGCTGACAGTGCGCATTTTCCTGATACCCCGGCCACCATTATCGGCATTTGCTCTCGGTCTTTTCTTACCTTTACAATGTCCTCGCTGATCATCAACCTGGCAGTGGTGTGCTATGAAAACGATTATTGAGCCATTTCGCATCAAGGTCGTCGAACCGATCAAGATGACGACGCGAGAGGAACGCGAGCGGTATCTTCGCCAGGCGGGATACAATCTGTTTCTCATCCCGGCGGAAAACGTCATCATTGATCTGCTCACCGATAGTGGAACGGCGGCGATGAGTTCCGAACAATGGGCTGCCGTCATGCGCGGCGACGAATCCTACGCCGGGAGCGCGAGTTTCTACCGGTTTGAAGCGAGCGTGCGGGATATTTTCGGTTTCAAGCATATCATCCCCACGCATCAGGGACGCGCGGCCGAACGTATCCTTTTCTCCATTCTCTGTCGGCCCGGTCACATTGTGCCTAACAATACGCACTTCGATACGACGCGGGCCAATATCGAATATGTCGGTGCGGAAGCTGTTGATCTTCCGATCCGGGAATTCTACCAGCCGTCGGTCGTTCACCCCTTCAAAGGCAACATGGATACAGATGCATTACGCAGCCTCATCGAACGGGTCGGTCCCGAGCGGATTCCTCTGGTCATGCTCACGGTGACTAACAATTCCGGTGGGGGGCAGCCCGTCTCGATGGCCAATATCCGCGAGGTGCGAGAGATTTGTAATCGCTACGGCATCCCCCTGTATCTCGATGCCTGTCGTTTCGCCGAGAATGCGTATTTCATCAAGCTGCGCGAGGAGGGCTATGCCGACAAACCGGTCAAGGAGATCGCGCGCGAGATGTTCTCGCTGGCCGACGGTTGCACGATGTCGGCGAAAAAGGACGGGCTGGCCAATATTGGCGGATTTCTCTGCACCAATGATGATCGGCTGGCGCAGCAGGAGAAGGACCTGCTCATTCTCACCGAGGGATTCCCGACCTATGGCGGGCTCGCGGGACGCGATCTGGAAGCCATTGCCGTGGGACTTCAAGAGGTGCTCCACGAAGATTATCTGGAATATCGCTTCGCCTCGACGCGGTACCTCGGCCAGCATATTGCCGAAGCGGGCGTGCCGATCGTGCAGCCACCGGGAGGACACGCCATCTATATTGATGCAGGTGCGATGCTCCCGCACATTCCCCCGCTTCAGTTTCCGGCACAGTCCCTGGCGGTGGAACTTTATCGCGAGGCGGGGATTCGCTCGGTCGAAATCGGCTCGGTCATGTTCGCCCGGCATCATCCGGAAACGGGCGAGGAGATTCCCGCACCGATGGAGCTGGTTCGCCTGGCCATCCCGCGTCGCGTCTACACGCAGAGCCACATTGACTATGTCATCGAGGCCATCCTGAATGTCTTCAAGCGGCGCGAGTCTCTCAGGGGGTATCGAATCGTCCATCAGGCTCCCTTCCTCCGGCATTTCACGGCCCGATTTGAACCAATTGAGTGAAGGGGTGGGGATGGAGGTACCGTCAGTCGTCAGGGGACGTTACGCGCTCAAGCGGGTGGGCGCGTGGCGACGTTGTCGTGGTTGAAGCTACTGGGCGAAATAGCCGCGACGGGTGCGCACGCGTGCGCCCGGACGCGCGACGGTGACCTCGACCTGCCGCCAGCGTCCATCGCGTTCAACTCGCGTGGGCATGTAAGCGAGGCTGTAGATCGTGCGCAAATCGGCGGCAATCTGCTCATAGACGCCCTCCAGGTCCTCGAGTTTCGCCGCCCGGTACAATCGGCCTCCGGAAACATCGGCGAGCTGGCGAAACTGCTGCTCGGCCAGGCGAGTTCCCTCGCGCACCTGCTCGCGGGCCGATTCGATGAGCGTTGCCGCCAGTTGCGCTTCGTTTTCCAGAAGGATGGGGTAAATCAATGCATCGGATTGGATGACACCATTGAGCAGGTCTTCGAAACGCAGGAACGAACCCGGTCGCCGGAGCGGGTCGTTGGCCAGTGGCGTGTTGAGATAGGCCATCGAACTATCACGACCATCGCTCAGAACGACGATGGCATTGCGCTGGCCTCGAACCCGACTGATCTCTTCAACGAGCGCATAGCCAATGGCATCATAAACGGCTGTGCTGCCCAGCGGAGGCTGGACGCGATAGAGTGCCTGCGTCAGGGCCTGCCGATCGCTGGTCAGATGAGCGACAACCTCGACATCTCGAGCAAAGAGAATGATCGCCAGCCGATCCTCCGGGCGCATCAGCTCCACAAAACGCAAAGCCGCTTGACGAATGACGTCGAAGTTTCCCCGCGTGCTCCCGCTCACATCGAGCAGCAGTACGAGATTAAACGGCGCCGTCTCCCTGCTGAAATGGGTGATCGTTTGTGGCACCCCGTCCTCGGTGACGGTGAAATCTTTCGCCGTCAGTCCGGTGATCACCTTGCCCTCGGCGTCGGTGACGCTGGCATTGAGGGTCACCAGGGGGGATTCCAATTTCACGACATCTTCGTCACTGCTGCTATTTCCAACCGGGACCTTGCCGCCCGTGAGCCAGTCGGCCTGAGCCAGGGCGCGTTGCAGTCGAGGTTCGATGTAACGGATCGCCACGCCCAAGGGATTCTGTGGGCTGCTGGCGATGGTACGGGCGGCGTGGGAGAGAGGCTGGGGAGGAACAGCTCCGATGATGGTCCGGGGGACAGTCGAGGTGGGCATTCCCACTTCGACCCACCCGTTGAGCGTTCTCACCTGAATGGGAAGACGACCCGTTCCGAGTTTTCCGACAAGCATCGCCGGGGGGGGAGCCGCCCCTCGCTGCGCCGGATTGAGTAGCGTGGGCGCGGCCGAACGTTCCAGCGGAGGTCCTCCATAACGAGGATAGCCTTCTAGCCAGGTGATCTCAATCTTCGCATCCTCGATGGGTATGCCGAGAATGACATCTCCGCTCAGCGTCTCGGCACGCACGCCGGCCACGCGCCCGTGAACCTGGATCGTTCCTTCTTCAGCCTTCAGCCTGAGCTTCACCCCTGCCGGGACGGCCAGATGGAGGTCAACGACCCGCTCTTCCTTGGCGACGCATTTGATTTCAACGGTGGTTTTGCCATGCTCGATTCGGAGGTCTGCGGCGCTGGCGGGCACCTGTGATCCCTCCGCCACGACGCGGAGCTGGTCGGGCGCGCCCTCGAAGACGAGGATCCGCCCACGAGGATTTTCTACGCGAACTTCCCCTCCGGCGGGGAAGGGGAGGCGTTTGTCAACAGTGGCGGCGCCACCCCTCGAGGGTGAGGGGGGAGTCTTCTGCTGTCGGGGAGTGAAGAGCAGGTCGCGAGCGACTCTCCCGGCACTCGCCCGCGGGGCGGACTGCCAGCTCCCGCCGACAGCGAGCGCGCTCAAAATCACGCACACGACAGCGCGGCTGGAAAAGGGGCAAACCATCCCACCTCGCTAGGGTTGTCCTTGAGGAGCGTAATATCCGCGCTTGGCGTGAACCTTCAGCTTGTTCCCCCCTTGTTTGGCGACCTCGACTTTAATCCTTCGCCACTTCCCATCCCGGCTCGTGTTGGTGGACATGTAGCCGAGATTATATTGCTGGCGCAGCTCACGCGCGATATTGGCGCACACGGGTTCGAGCAGCGAGGCTCCCATCACCGTGAAGTGACGTCCACCAGTCAGCTTCGAGATCTGCTGCAGGATGGAGATGCCTTGCTGTTCGAAATAGGTGTTGTAGAGCGTTGGGTCGGGCGTCCCAATCGTGTAAATCTGCACATCCGATTCCTTCATCAGCCGGGAGAGCGATCCGTAGCTGTAGCGCGAGCTGTTATCCTGCCCGTCGCTGATGACGAGAAGGACGCGCTTCCCATAGCGGGCATGCTTGAGCTTGAGAACGCCCTCATAAATGGCATCGAAGAGAGCCGTCCGCCCCTTGGGCCGAAGAAACGGTAGGTAGGTGAGCAAGACTTCCCCATCGGTGAAATCGGCCAGAAGCGTCACTTCGTGATTGAAGGCGATAGCGAAGAACTCATCCTGAGGATTACTCCATTCGATGAACCGTCGCACCGCCTCACGCGCCCGGCTGATTTTACTCCTCATGCTGCCCGATACGTCCAGGATGATCCCCACGCTGATGGGAATATCTTCGGTGGTGAAGAACTTCACCGTTTGGGGGACATCATCCTCGTAAACGGTAAAGTGGTCTTGCTTCAACCCGGAGATGAATCGCCCCAGAGCATCGGTCACGCTCACCGAGAGGACGACGAGTTCGGACTTCAACTTGATGAACTGATCGGCCGGCGACTGCGGAGGAAGAACTACCGTTGAGGAACTCCGCTCCGATGCGCGTTCTGCTTGAGCCGAAACCCGACCGGAAGGGCCCGCGCCACTTCCGACCAAAGCCACCAGAGAGAGAAGGACGACGACGCCCGATCGTCCCCGATGAAAATGGGAAGCCAGAGTCTTTTTTAGTACCACCATGCTATCCCTCCTCCAACGATCTCCCACGGTATTTCGACCACGCGGTGGACGTTATGATAAAGAGATTTCAGAGCAGATGCAACGAGAATTTTTCCCGTCCCAATGGGAATCAACCGGCCAGCAGAACGGTTCTCGTCGAGCGGGAGGGGACGCCGCGCAACCGAATTACAGGATGAGGTACTTGCGCCACTGTTCCTGCTGGCGTCCCAGATGAGCCAGAATTTGATGACCGACGCGCCAGGATAGCGCCCGGGGATGCTTCAGCAGCTTCATCCCGGCTTCATCCGGGGTCTGATTCCCCTTACGCGTATTGCATCGCCGGCAGCAGGTCACCACATTATCCCACGAGGTGCGCCCTCCTTTGGCCCGGGGAATGACGTGATCAATCGTCAGCTCTGAGGCCGGCATCTTTCGGCCGCAGTACAAGCAGCAGTAACCATCGCGCAGGAGAATGTTCTTGCGCGACAGCTCCTTTCGCTCGTAGGGAATGTGGATGTACTCCACCAGCCGGATCACCGAAGGCACCGGCAACGCCATCTGCGCCGACCGAATCACCCGCGACGTCATCTCTTCGGGGCGGGCCGTTCCCTTGAGAATAAGGATAATCGCCCGCCGAACCGTGGTGATATTAATCGGCTCATAGGTGGCATTGAGCA
Source organism: Blastocatellia bacterium (assembly GCA_035573895.1). Taxonomy (NCBI): domain Bacteria; kingdom Pseudomonadati; phylum Acidobacteriota; class Blastocatellia; species Blastocatellia bacterium. The sequence continues at coordinate 17,471 of DATLZR010000147.1, forward strand.
CAAGCACCGGCGATTTCATGAGACGATCACCCATAGGGCAAATCGAATGGCTATTATACCAGAGCGCCCTCATCAAGCAAGCATCTCCTCGTGGGGCGGTCCGTCCCCCCCACCGCGTTGAGGCGACGGGAGGGCTCTTGTCGAGATCCATCCTCCCGGGCTTTTTGTGCAACACATTGACGAGAGTGTTGCATGGCAGCTCGACCACAGAAGGTTGCTCTATGCTTGCCTCCCTCCTCACGGTGTGATTAACTGAAGGCCGCACACATGAGGAGAAACGTGAGGAGGAGCGAGATGAATATTTTTCTGTCTCTGGTGGCATTTTTTCTCGTTCTCGTCTCTTTCGGTCCCACCCGTGCGGCTGAGCCGGTGCTCCTGGCGCGGCAACCGACGCTCAGTCGCACCCAGGTTGTCTTCTCTTACGCCGGCGATTTGTGGAGCGTAAGTCGAGAGGGCGGAGACGCCGTGCGACTCACGGCGGGGCCGGGCGTGGAGGCCCATCCGGTCTTCTCGCCGGATGGAACACTGGTGGCTTTTTCCGGCGAGTATGATGGCAACGTGGATGTCTACGTCGTGCCGGCCACCGGCGGGGTGCCGCGTCGGCTGACCTATCATCCCTCGACCGATGTCGTGGTCGGCTGGACGCCCGACGGGAAAGAGATCGTCTTCACCTCGAACCG
>DATLZR010000148.1 GCA_035573895.1 Blastocatellia bacterium
CTTTGAGAAACGTTCGTCGTTTGAGTTGTCTCGCCATCGGCTTCCTCCTTACACCCGACTAAAAACCGACGATCACCGTTCAGATGGCGCGGTTCCTCCCCCAATTCCCATCCGATAGTGTCCCATCCAGACAACGTCTGGTCACCAATCGGCCAGAGGTTTTACCTCGGAAAGAGCAGGGGGCGATTCCCCGCCCCGGAGTGGAACCATCACGACGGTGAGCCGCAGGGAGGTCATATCCTTCAAACGGATGGCCAGTTTTCTGATCCCGTCGTTACCATCCTGTTTGGCAGGACGGGGCGAGGATGGTAATGGGGTGGCGCTCATCACCTCAAATCGAGCGTCTGATGGGGTCAGGATGCGACACCACAACCGGACATCGTCCTGAGAGAGAATCGCTGTTCGCCCGTCCTCCTCAAGGCTGACGGCCGCCGTTGTGTGCATGAACCACCAGATCTCACGGGGCTGTCCCGATTTCATTTCATCCTGAACGATTACCACCCGACGCTGGTGGAGGCCAATCCCCCGACGGAGTTCTTCGACCATTGATGCATACGCCGGTGCGAGGTCAATAATGCCGAATGCCCACTCCGGCGTCGAGGAAAAACGCACAACTCGCGTGACGGCAGTCGGATCCTGATCGGGCCCAGGTGATGGATCAACGACCAGCGTGTTGTGCCCCTCGGCTCGGTTTCGGTAGTACGTCCACCGCTCGCGACCAAAGTAACCCGGAAGACTATAGTCATCCGGCCCGAGATCTATCGCCCAGCGCACGCCCAGGGCATCCATCACAAAGCTTCCTATATCGAGATGGCTATGACCGGCGCCGTTTTCTCCGGCCTTCGCCGTGATGAATATGGCATCCCCATCATCCCATGAGCTGCGCAGACTGAAGACCTCAACCCCTCGCACGACCACGCCGCGAAGTTCAAAATCCCGGAAAAAGGCATCCGACGACAAGCCGATCTCCGAAGGCGAACTTTTTCGCTCACTGTACCACACAAGGTCGAGTGGATGCGGACGAGCAACCCGAGCGGCATACCATCCAAAGATGGGGGAGCTGAACCGCCTCGCCAGCCACCATAATTGCGGAGCGTGAAGGGGTCGCTCCCAGGCATCACCGAAATTGAAAATACGCCCCGTTGGCCCCGTGAGGTAAAGGGGGAAGAATCCTGTCCGGTCAAAGCCCGGAGCCGATGATAACCCCTGATCGCTTCCTAACGCCGTCTCCAGAGCAGCGAGGAAAGCGACCGTGTAAAATGTTCCGTAATTCCAGTAGCTCAACCCTTCGTGCCACACGCCATCGGGGCTATATCGTTCGAGCGATACCCTGATCCAGCGGATGGCCTCATTCAGAACTTCGCGGGCGATCTCCGGCAGCTCGTCCAGCACCGCGAGTGCAGCCATTCCGATGCCACCATTGCCTACAGCGTTCCAGTTCGTGTCCACACGGGCAAAGAGACCGAACGGCGCTCCCTGGTAAGCCGCTCGGGCCGGCTGTAGCGCCTTCTGGACAATAGCATCCCGGAGCACGCGCCGTTGCTCTTCGTTCCAGGTGTCGTAGAGCCAGTCATATCCGATGGCAAACGCATGAGCCATCTCCGCCGTGTCGAGAAAATGGGCGGGATTCCAATCAGGGAATTGGGCGGCAGCAGCAAGCTCTTCCCACACGCGGTGACGATACCGTTCATCGGCGTCAAGGCGATAGAGGAGCGCCAGCGTGTAAACGCGCCAGAGCACTTGCTGGCTCACGGTGAGCAATCGTACTCCGTCCGGCTTGATATAACGCGACACCGGCTGGGTGAGAATTGTTTCGCCTTCATTGCGCAAAATCAGGTAGTAAGCCTGACATATCGGGTCCCCTTCGACCTGTCGCTTCACCCGCCCAAACCCACCCTCGCCAATGAGAAGTCTCGGATGCGGAGCCACCGAAATTGCGCGAGCGGTTATCCCGCCGGGTCTGAGCTGCCCCCCGTCGCTCCGGGAAGAGCGGACACTTTTCCCACCGAGCGATGGCGGAGCTGCTTTCGGTCGAAGGGTTTCAGGGACGGAACCCGCTAAGCCAGTAGCCAGCCCAATCACCAGAATTTTTCGCCAGCGACTCCATCCTGCGCTCATACCACTGTGATCCGATCAAGCGGCTGCGACGTGCTCGATGACGTCGTGTATTTGTTCCACGGCGCGGGAGATGTCAAAACGCTCGCGGGCGTGCCGGGATGCCGCGACCCCCATTGTTCGGCAACGCTCCGGGTTCTTCAGCAGACCGGTAATCGCCTGCGCCAGCATTTCCGGTTGACCGGGCGGAACCAAAATTCCCGTGCGCTCATGAACGACGATTTCCCGAGGTCCTCCCACATCGGTAGCAACGACCGGCTTGCCAGAAGCAGCGGCCTCGACGAGAACTAATCCAAAAGATTCGGGAGATCGCGCAGCATGAACCAGGATGTCGCACACCGCCAGCAGCTCGGAGATGTCCCGTCGAAATCCCGTGAAGATAACGCTCTGCCCCAAACCCAGGTCAAGAGCCATTCTCCGGAGCTGGGCCTCGTAGCCACGATTCATCCCGAACATCTCGCTTCCCACGACGAGAAACCGCGCGTCTTTGCAAGTGAGTTGCACGCGCCGGGCAGCCCGGAGGAAATCATCTTGACCTTTGCCCGGTTCCAATCGCCCGATGGTTGCGATCACCCCGCAGGCCCGTTCCAGGCCCAGTTGCTGACGCAGATCGTCAACCCTTGACGGATCAGGAGAGGCCAGTCGCTCCATATCCACCCCCGGATAAATGACCCGCAGCTTTTCTCGCTTCGTACCAAAGGCGCGACACTGAGCCGTTGCTGCTACTTCGGAACTTGCGATGATCATCTGTGCAGGGATGCGGCTAGCCCACCGATCAATGAGATTCTCGACACGAGCAACCCCGTGCTGCCACCACACGGCTGGTCGCCGAGCCAACCTTGCCGCCATCCCTCCGTACAGGTGACCGTAGCCTAAAGAGCTGAATATGACTTCCGCCCTCACCCGTTCGATGATCCGCCTGATTTTCCAAACGGCTTGTGCGTAATTAATCGGGTTACTGAGCCGGGTGATCGGCTGAACGAAGGTCTCGACGCCCAGCTCCATTACCCGCTCAACCAGCGGACCATCCCGAAGAAAGACAACCGACGGAATCAGTCGCCGCCGATCATACCGGCGAAGAAAATCAACCCAGAGCGATTCCGCTCCCCCCTGCTCCGCAACCGGGAGTACGAGGAGAACTCTTCGTGTCTTGCTCCCTAACGCCACGTGAGTCGTACCCGTCTCAGTGCGAAAAAGAGAAGAGCCAGAGCCACCAGCGTCCAGAGGATGGCCCAGACGACAGCCGGAATGTGAGTTAGTTCCTGGAGGTTTCGCGCATCGGTTTTGACATCGCTGCCTGTCGAAAGGTAAACGAGCGCCTTGAGGTCAAAGAGCGCATTCAGGCAGCTCTCGACGCCGAGGAAGCCGACGACAAACTGGGTCAGTCGTGGAGAACCAAAAATTGCGATACCCACGCCGCCGACGCCCAAAGCGAGTCCAAGCAGGAACCCACTACTTCCCACGGGCCGAATGAGTCCGAGCGAAATGACTCCGATGAAAAGCGCTGTGATCGCCAGCACGACGCGGGCTTGTCGAGGCCTGCCGCAGAGCAGAAGTAACAGCACACCATAGGCCATTGTGCCAATGTATCCAGCACTGGAAATGAACAGCAATGATCCGCCACGGGTCGCCGTCAAGCCACTGCCATCGGAACTCACCCGAATCGAAGCCACCGAGCCACCGGTCGCCCAGGCCATTACCGCATGAGCGGCCTCGTGAAGGATCGTGACGAAGATGCGGATCGGATAGGCAATAACCTCTGCGAAGGGAAGGAACCACAGAAGCACAGCGAGCCCCGATGCCATTAGGAGTAGTCGAAATCCATCGCTCGTATTCTTCGCCCGTCGCCTCATGGCCAGCCAATTATATCATCCCTCAACCTGGCAGCGAGCCGCGCAATTTACTCGACTTCGGATGGTGCTGTCGGCGTTAGGGTAGAGGGACCGTATTATCACAGACCTATCGCACGGGCAAACGTCAGTTCACCAACACCTGGGGATTTGGTAAAATTATCAATGCTCTATGTATGAACGACCGAAGGGAACGCCACGACATATGCGCCTACATGTCAAGATCACCCTTTCGGTATCTCTCATTGTGGTCATCGTTCTGATCATCCTTTTCTCCTTCTACTGGTCAGCTGCACGAGGACTCGTCCAAGAGGAGAACCGACGCGACGTTGAGCTGATGGTGGCGCAACTCGGACAGCACCTTTCATCCGAGAGGGTCGTGGAGGACCTCGCCGCTTTGCGCAACGATGCCCTCTTTTACAAAACGGTGCACCGGGAGGTAGATGAAGTTCACATCTATGGGTTCACTCCCACCGGTGTTCGTGAGGTAGTCACGATTCCTCTGGGGGCTCGTAAGGTCCTCCCCATAGAATTCCTTCAACCCGTCCAGCAAGGAAAACTTTTCTCCCGGATTGAGCGGGTCTCTCAGGGGAAATATATCATTCAGGCGGCGGCGCCGATTGAAAGCGTCGGCCAACCGATTGGTATCGTAATGATTCGAGCGCAAACGGCGTCGTATCATTCTCTGCTGACTCGATTGAATCGCATCACACTGGTGATAGCGCTTCTGGCTATCGTCACATTAACCGGTTCACTCGACCTTCTGTTCCGCCAGCTGATCAACCGTCCTGTGAAAGAAATACTGGCGGTTATGCACCGGGCTGAACAAGGCAACCTCGACGCTACGGTACCGGTACGTTCGGCTGATGAAATGGGCCGTCTATGTTCGGGCCTTAACACGATGCTCGCCCAAATTCGTCGGATGCAACAAGAACTGACCGACGAGCAAAAGCGACTCGAAATTCTCGTCGCCGAAGCCACTTCTGAATTAAGTCAACGCAACCGCGAACTTCAGGAAGCCAATCGAGAGCTTTTCGCCCTCCAGCGTCAACTTGTTCACACAGAGCGGTTAGCTGCCACAGGTCACATGGCCGCCCAGATTGCTCATGAAGTCGGGACGCCACTCAACCTGGTCTCTGGTCACATCCAGGTGCTCAAGTCGCGCATGAGCGACGATGATGCCAACCGACGGTTCGACATCATCCTCCAGCAGATCGCTCGCATCGAGCGAATCGTTCGTCAGTTTCTTGACTCCACCCGACAGTTGAAGGCTGAGATGGTGCCGGTGCATATCGGCCCTCTTCTGCAGCAGGTAGTCGAAATGGCAGCGCCCACCCTGGAAAGTCGGAAGATCGAAGTAACCACTCGATTCGATTCTAAAGTGCCGGTGATCAGGGGCTCTCCCGAACGACTTCAGCAAGTCTTCATTAACCTTATTGACAATAGCCTGGATGCCATGCCCTCGGGCGGGCAGCTTGTGATCCTCATCCGGGCTGAAGATCATCAGGTTGTCATCGAATACCAAGACAGCGGCCTGGGGATGACGCCCGACGTTCTCTCCCGTGCTTTCGACCCTTTCTTCACCACAAAGCAGGATAAGGGAGGCAGCGGCCTTGGCTTGGCCATTGTGCGTCAGATCATCCACGAGCACGGAGGTGAAATCCTGGCCGACAGCCGTCCGGGTGGGGGATCGCGCTTTGTTATCACGCTTCCGGTCGCGGACGAATTCCCTCAGGCTGCCCGATTGTCGTCAGAGATCCAAACGGAGTCGGTCAATGCAGAAGATTCTCGTAATTGATGACGATCGTGACACGTGCGACTTTCTTCAAGAACTCCTGATGGCCGAAGGGTGTACTGTCGAGACCGCTCAGACAGCCCGCCGGGGGCTCGAGCTGGCCTGTTCCGGTGAGTTCGACTGCATCGTTGCCGATATTAATCTTAACGACAAGTTAACCGGACTCGATTTGCTGCGAGCACTCAAGCAAACGGGGCCCTCGGTAAAAATGATTCTGATCACCGCATTTGGAACTCTCGATATGGCCATCGAAGCCATTCGCGAAGGCGCTTTTGATTTCATCTCCAAACCGTTCAATGTGCAGCAAGTCATTGCCACCGTGAGACGGGCTCTCGGCCAGGCTCGCCCGGCCCTTCCTTCTGAGGATGTGGCTATGATTCTGCGGCTATCTGAATCGTCCGGACTCATCGGACGAGCACCAAAAATGATCGAGCTTTACAAGGAGGTTGCCCGGGTGGCTCCTACCCGGTTGACCGTCCTGCTGACAGGTGAATCGGGGACGGGGAAGGAGCTCATCGCCCGCGCCATCCACCGTCACAGTTCCCGTGCCCATCGCCCCTTCATCGCCGTCAACTGTGGCGCTTTGACCGAGACCCTGTTGGAATCCGAATTATTCGGCCATGTCAAAGGCAGCTTTACTGGCGCCGTTAGCGATAAACGCGGTCTCTTTGAAGAAGCCCATCAGGGAACAATTTTCCTCGATGAAATTAGTGAGACAAGCCCTGGCCTCCAAGTCAAACTTCTGCGCGTTCTTCAGGAAGGAGAAATCAAGCGTGTGGGCGATTCTCGCTCCCGAACTGTGGATGTTCGCGTTATCGCTGCCTCCAACCGTCGTCTGGACGAAGAGGTCGCTGCCGGTCGCTTCCGTGAAGACCTCTACTATCGCCTGAGCGCCGTCACACTGACACTGCCGCCGTTACGCGAACGACGAGAAGACATCCCCCTTCTGGCGATGTACTTCCTCAAACGCCTGGAGCAGCAAGCTCAGGGGGACAGGGTCCCTCCGGGGGGCTTCGCTCTGATGCCCGACGCGCTCGATCTGCTGCTTGCTTACACCTGGCCGGGAAATGTTCGGGAACTGGAGAACGCCATTGAATATGCTGCCCTTCATGCCCGGAGCGGCATTATCACATCCGAGGACTTCCCGGAGAAGATACGGGCGGCCGTGACGCATTCCCCACGCGAGGCAGATCGTGCCCCCCTGGCCCATCTCTTCCTCGATCTTCCCTCACTCGAAGAACTTGAGCGGCGCTACCTATTGCATGTCCTTGAAACCGTCAATTGGAATCGCAGCCGCGCCGCTGAAATTCTCGGGATTGATCGCCGAACCCTCTACCGCATGGCCGAGCGGTTTGGCCTTTCCATGGACAAATCGGACACTACTTGATGTCAGCAAAAAGTCTCTCGATCCGGCGCATGACAGGGCCCATGGAAGCTGCCACCTCTTGATATTCCTCCACGCTATTGCCCCGTTTCAAACGCAAAAGAAGGGAATCCATCTCTTCGGCCACCTGCTGCGCCCGATCAGTAAGAACAGGTCGCAGGTCCGCCCATGTTTTGGTCAAACCCTGGGCTCCGATTCGGAGCATCTCCTCGTCCCCCACTCGGGCCCAATACTCCAGGTCTCGACCCAAGTAGTGGAGCCGCCCCAATTCGGGAAGTGGGGGTCGGTTAAGATGGACCCCTAAATCCCAAACAATCCTTTCTAATTGGTTGCAGGCGAAGATGGCGCGATTGGTTTGCCCTGCCGCGAGTGCACGCTGAAGCTCAATCTGATAGAAGTTGAAGAAATCAACAAGTGCGAGCGAAAGATCCGGGTACGTTAACTCAGGTGAAGGGAGACTTGGGACCGCCAGGCCAAAGGCGGTGAAAGACTGTCGGGCCGCATACCAATCACCTTCAGTGAGGGCATCGGTCAGGGAATCCAAGGAAATCATAGCCCCGTAAAAATTCCAGCGAGCTATCCTTTCATCGGGAACACGTGATTGACTCGGTAGTGGTTCCTTGGGCCTCTCAAAAGGGACTCCGCCCTCATGCAATGTGCGCTCCCACAAAACCGCCCCCAGGACCAGAAAACCCAGGATTCCCCCTGCACCAAGAAGGGTCAGGATGCTTTTTTCCCGCCATCTAGGCATAGATCCATGTCAAAAAGGGGGACGGGAGCCGTGGGATAATCACAGCTCCCTCCCACCTCGACCTGCTCCCCCAAACCAAAAGCTACCGCTTCTTTGATTTCTTGTCGGACGTCGAGCCGGTCCCTGTCGTCCTTTCAGAAGAT
>DATLZR010000149.1 GCA_035573895.1 Blastocatellia bacterium
GTCTCCGAGAACCTGAGAGAAAGGCGTTCCCGCTGCGGGTGTTTCGTGGGTTTAAGGATCGCTCTTTTGCTGTTCCCTGCGGTATAATGACCATGAAAATGCCGCGAGCCAGGAGGGAGAAGAATGAGGACGGTTGTCAGCGTGCTTCTCGGTCTCGCCTTTATGACCGGCCCGATCTCTGTGACGGGGGCGCAGTCGCCACAAAATGTCGTCGTGCCCGCGGGCACCGTCCTGCGCCTGTCGTTGCAAACGCCGGTCAGCACCAAGATCAGCGAAGTGGGCGATCCCATTCGCGCGACGCTTTACGATGATCTGATCATTGACGGTCAGCTCGTGCTCCGGGAGGGAACGCTCTTTCTCGGACGGGTGACGCATGTGAAACCCGCCCGGCGCGGTCAGCGTCAATCGGAACTCTCGCTTGTTTTTGATCGCGTGCGCTTGAGTTATGGCGAAGAGCCAGCAACGTTGACTCTCGCCGCCATTGACGATTGGCGCAACGACAAGAAGATCAAAAGCGACGACGAAGGCATCGCCCGAGGCGGTCGCAGCGGCGCTCAGACGGTGGAGAACGTCTATCGGGGAGCCCATATTGGACTGGCTGCGGGCACCGCCGTGGGATTGATCACCCGCAGCGGTCGGGCCGCCGGGATCGTGATCGCCAGCACCCTGGGCGGGAGCGTTCTCCTGACCACAGGCAACGACATCCGGCTCAATCCGGGAACCATCCTGCGGATGAAACTAGAACAGCCGCTTCAGCTCCCGTCGCTCACCTCACGATGAGCCGTCGGGCTCATGGTTCTCATCCGGTGCCCGGGCGCAAAGGCGCTGCGACCCTTGTGAAATTCAAGGGGCGCGAGTCGCCCGTTTGGCAACCTCGCGGAAGAACCTCCGGCTTATGATCAACGCCTGCTCATGCGGCGATGAATCGGATCTCCGGTGAGAGCAGACGATGTACCGGGACCTTTTCCCTCCTGATCGGTGGGAGTCATGACGGTGCTCCGGGCTGGCTTGTCGCGCCTGTGCTACGGGCAGGGGTGATCCTGATCCTCCTTCTTCTTCCGGCCGGGCCTATTCCCTCGACGCAGATTCTGGCGCATTGGCGAGGGGCGCCGCCGTCCCTGCGATCGGGGTCTGGCGAAACTTGCTTCGGTGAAGACCGAGGAATTCCCCGGCGGAAGAATCCCGGACGTGAGCCTCCGGCATCGCACTCCCTCTTGGGCGAGGAAGATCCGGTGGATGCGAACTCGGTGCGGGTGCAAGGGGAGACGCTCACGCGGTTGCGCGTGACAGTCACCGACGAAAACGGCGTCGCGGTGACGTCGGCACGCATCATCCTCACGCACACGGCCTCTGGCGCGGTCTTCCGGGGCGAGAGTGATTACTCCGGGAGGCGCGAGTTCACCGACTTGCCGCCCGGCGTCTATCAGTTGAGGGTGGAGAAGGAGGGCTTTTACGTCGTCACGCTCGATGACGTTCGCCCCGATCAAACCTCCCAGATGGAGATCGTGCTCACCCACATTCAAGAGTTCGTCGAAGAGATGGATGTCGTTTATTCGCCTCCGGCGATTGATCCGACGAAAACGAGCGCCGGTCGGACGCTTGATTCCCGCGAGATTCTCACCGTTCCCTATCCGGTCACGCGCGACATTCGCTACGCGCTCCCGCTCATGCCCGGCATCGTCCGGGATGAAACCGGTCAGATCCACCTGAGCGGTTCGGCCAGTTCTCAAACGCTCTATCAGCTCGACGGATTCCGTGTGGCGGATCCGGCGACCGGTCAGCTCGATCTGCGCGTGAGCGTGGATGCGGTGCGCTCGGTTGACGTTCAGAGCGCCCGGTATGCGGCCGAATACGGTCGAGCGAGCGGCGGTGTGGTGGCTCTCCTGACCGGGATGGGGGATGATCGCTATCGGTTCTCGGCCACCGATTTCATCCCTTCGTTTCAAAACCGCAAGGGATTTCACATCAATAACTGGACGCCCCGGGCGACAGTATCCGGCCCTCTGCGGAAGAAGCAGGCGTGGTTCTACGAGGCGCTGGATGGCGAGTATGATCTGGCGATTGTGAGAGAATTGCCGCCGGGAGCCGATCGGAACTCTCGCTGGCGCGTGAGCAATCTCATCAAAGGTCAGGTCAATATCGGTTCCGGCCACATTCTCGCGGCCTCCGTGCTCGTGAATCGGTCGCGCTCGCCCCGCGCCGGTCTCTCGCCGTTTGTCCCGCCGGAGGCGACGGTCCGCCAGCAACAGACGGTCTCCTTCCTCGCGTTCAAGGATCAGGTCTCCACACAGTCGGGGTGGCTGCTCGATGTGGGATTTGCCGCCGGTTGGTTTCATAGGGCCGATATTCCGCACGGGTCTCAACACTACGTCATCCGTCCCGATGGGGTGAGTGGCAACTTCTTCAAGCGGAGTGATGATCGAGCGCGGCGATTCCAGGGACTCGCCCACCTCTTCCTCCCGCCGCGCCTCTGGTATGGCCGTCATGAGCTGAAGATGGGCGTTGATATCGAGGCTCTCCGGTTCGCGCAGGCCATCCAACGCCATCCGATAATGATTTTCCGCCAGGACGGCACGCTCGCCCGCCAGGTGACATTTGAGAACCGTCCGCCTTTCGCCCGCAATAATGTTTTGGTCAGCGCCTACGTTCAGGACAGATGGCTGGTTCAGGATCGTTGGGTCATCGAGATGGGCGGACGGTTTGATTGGGATCAGATTCTCCAGCAGGTCATGGTCTCTCCCCGATTGGCGACGAGCTATCTCGTTCGGCATGAGACGAAGATCACCGCCGGGGTCGGGCTTTTTTCCGATGCCCCGCTTCTCGTCCTGCTCGCGCGCCCGCACGAGGGTACTCGTCGTGATCTTTTTTACGCTGAGGATGGGCGCACGCTTCGCCTCCCCCCGGTGGAGACGGCCTTTGCTGCTACGGAACGGGAGCTGAAAGTCCCGCGCACCTGGCAGTGGAGCGTTGGATTGGAACAAAAGCTTCCGGCCTCGATCTACCTTCAGCTCGAGGTCTTGCGCAAACGGGGAGCGAAGGATTGGGCCTTTGTGGGTCAAACCGACGGGGTCTCTCGTCTGTTCGTTCTGCGTCCGATGCGGCACGATCGCTACGGTGCCGTGCAGGTGAGCCTTCGACGAACATTCGCCCGGGGATCCACGATCTTTGTCGCCTATACGCGGTCATCGGCGCGATCCGATGCGGTGCTCGACTACAGCCTCGATACCTTCACCTTCAGCCCACAAGCGGGTGGACCTCTGCCCTGGGATACGCCCAATCGCCTGGTCTGCTGGGGCTGGATGCCCGTGGGGAAGGGATTCGATCTCGCCTATTCGCTTGAGTGGCGCGATGGATTTCCCTTCAGCGTCGTCAATGGGGATCAGCAACTCGTCGGTGCTCCTCACGGACAGCGCTTCCCCGCCTATTTTTCTCTCAATCTTCATGTCGAGCGGCGGTTTCACCTCTTCGGGTTTCAATGGGCGCTGCGGGCCGGGTTCAATAACCTCACCGGTCGAGACAATCCCACCGTCGTCAACAACAATCGAGATGCGCCGGGGTTTTTGACCTTCAGCGGACGTCAGGGGCGAACCTTCACCGGGCGCATTCGCTTCCTCGGCCGGAAGTGATGTCGGTCTCCTGTCCCTCCGCGAAACAGGATCTCCCGTCGAATCACTCCGATCTGAACACGCACTCCATTCGCATCCACGTGCTCACCGTTCGCGTGCAGGCGCACGAATGGGAAGACGTATCCGGTTCATCTCCGGCGAGAATTTCAGGACCTCGCAGCGGCCCCCTCTGTCCCTGAGAGATTCCTCGACTGCGATTCGGAGCGCGTGCTTGACAAAGCCTCTCGGCGTGGGCTAGAAAGGGGCTCGTGAGTGAAATCACACAGAGGAGAGAAGTCAATCGTGGTGCGAACGATCATCAAATACGGCGATCCGAGGCTCGAACGTCCGTCGGACCCGGTCACGGAGTTCAACGGTGAGCTGGTGACGCTCGTCCAGGATATGTTTGAGACAATGTACGCGGCGCGGGGCGTGGGATTGGCGGCTCCGCAAATCGGCATTAATAAACGAATTTTCGTCATGGACTGCGCCGGAGGCAAAGACCCGGCGCAAAAATACGTCATGATCAATCCGGAGATCCTCGTCGCTGAGGGCGAGGACATCGCCGAAGAAGGGTGCCTGAGCCTTCCCGGCTTCTATGCCAAGGTCGCGCGTCCGGTGCGCGTGGTCGCTCGCGGCCTCAACCTCGATGGGAAGGAGTACACCCTGGACGTGCGCGATCTGGCGGCGCGCTGCGTCGCGCACGAAGTGGATCACCTCGACGGCAAACTCTACCTCGTTCATCTCAGCCCGATCAAACGCGATCTTCTTGAGCGGAAGATCAAAAAACTGATCAAGGCCGGAGAGTGGTAACAGCCGGCGTCGCGCGGATTTTGGAGTCTGCAAGCCGGTACGGGCCGGAAAGCGTGTACCACAACGAGGCGACTTGTCGGCCTGCGACATCTGCTTGAGCCACAGGTCGCGGGCTCATACCGAGAGAAAAGGTCGCGATATTATGCGCCTCATTTTCATGGGAACACCCGAAGCCGCTGTCCCGACGCTGGAGAAGCTCCTCGATCACGGTCACCAGGTCCTGGCCGTCTTCACGCAGCCGGATAAGCCGGTGGGGCGTCACCAAAAGCTCACTCCATCGCCGGTGAAGGTTCGGGCCGAGCAAAGAGGCCTGCCGGTCTATCAGCCGGAGAAGATCAAGACTAACGAGCAAGTGCGGGAGATTTTTCACGCGCTCGCACCCGAAGCCGTCGTCGTCGTCGCCTACGGGAAAATTCTTCCACCCTGGATGCTGGCCATCCCTCCGCGGGGATGCATTAACGTTCATTTCTCCCTCTTGCCGAAATATCGGGGAGCGGCTCCCGTCAACTGGGCCATTGTTCGGGGCGAGACCGAAACGGGCGTGACGACGATGCTCATGGACGAGGGGATGGATACCGGCCCGATCTTGCTTCAACGGTCGTGTCCCATTGGGGCCGATGAAACGGCTGCGGAGCTGACCGAGCGACTGGCCCGGATGGGAGCCGATCTGCTCATCGAGACGCTGGAAGGACTCCGGCAAGGACGCCTGACGCCGATTCCTCAGGATGATTCTCAAGCGACCTATGCCCCTCTGCTCAAGCGGGAGGATGGTCGTATCGTCTGGACGCTCACGGCGGAAGAGATTCGCAACCGTGTGCGGGGGTTTCAACCCTGGCCAGGGGCCTGGACGACATTGCGGGGCGCGCGGGTTATTCTCTGGCGCGCAGAGGCGGAAACCCCCATCCCGCCGGAGCAGCGCGCGCTTGCGCCGGGAACAATCAGTGAGATCCGAAAGGATGCGTTTGCCGTCATCTGCGGCGGGGACTCGCGGCTCATTATCACGGAACTTCAGCTTGAAGGGCGCAAGCGCCTGCCCGCCCGCGAATTCCTCAAAGGAGCCCGCCTGGAAGTCGGTATCCGTCTGGAGTAGCCGCCGTCGCGCCGACCGTCGCTGGGGAAACGACAGGCGGGCGAGCACGCACCTGCTCATCTTTTCCCTCTCGCTCAGTTAGTACGGCGTCGTGCCCCCTCGTCCAGGCCCCCTCACCTTTTACCTCGTCACCTGGTGGTTGACAGGCACCGGCGGAGCTTCTAAGCTGACTCTGCTCTTCGTGGTGGAACGTGGATCGGCAGGGGGCCAATACCCGGCGTCTTCTGGATGTGGGGTGTGGGCGCAACAAGGTCGCTCGCGCCATCGGGTTGGACCGCATTCCGGTCGAGGGAGTGGACGTTGTTTATGATCTGGAGATGTTCCCCTATCCCTTTGTGACCGATGCTTTCGACGAGATTCACGCCCGCCATATCATCGAACACGTCGCATCGGTCGTTCACTTTCTCGATGAGCTTCATCGCATTGCCCGGCCGGGTGCCCGGCTCTACATCACGACGCCGCACTATTCCTATGCCCACTCCTGGCGCGATCCCACGCATCGCTGGCACTTCAGTTCCTACACGTTCGACTACTTCGATGCCGACCATCCGGCCCGTTACTATCTGGGGCGAGGCCGGTTTCATGTCATCACCGTTCAGGTGAAAATGCTTCGGCTGTGGCGATGGATGGGGGTGGAGTGGCTCATCAATGCGGTGATGCACCACCGCCGCTGGCGCTTCTTTCGTCGGATCTGGGAGGAGTATCTGGCCTTTGTTGTTCGCGCGCGGGAGATTCACGCCGTCCTGGAGGTCATCAAATAATTTGACTCGCTGCCGAGCTGACCGATATATTTGCCGGTGATGTGTTGCCGGAGGAACGATCACCATGCCACAAGAGGGTGCTTGTATCTCGGAGTTTCAGAATCCGGAACTCGAAGTCCTCATTGACGAGGCGACGCTCAAAAAGCGCATCGCTGAGCTGGGGGCTGAGATCACCCGGGACTATGCCGGGCGCACGCCCCATCTCGTGGGTGTGCTCAAGGGGGCGGTGGTGTTTCTGGCCGAACTGATGCGACACATTGATCTGCCGGTCACGCTCGATTTCATCGCTGTCTCCAGCTATGGCCGCTCCACCCGCACCACCGGTGAAGTGCGCATCATTAAGGACCTTGACGAAAGCCTGGCGGATCGAGACGTCCTGGTGGTGGAGGATATTCTCGATACGGGCTTGACGCTCAACTACCTGCTCACCAACTTTCGCTCGCGGGAGGTTCGCTCGATCGGCATCGTGACCTTGCTCAACAAGCCGTCGCGGCGACGGGTTGAGGTCGAAGTCGCCTATAAGGGGTTTGACATCCCCGATGCCTTCGTCGTCGGATTCGGTCTCGACTATGCCGAAAGATACCGCAATCTCCCCTTCGTGGCGATCCTGAAAAATGCCCCGACGCTTCCCTAGACCATCATGATGATTCTCCTCACCGATCCTCTTTCCCGGGCACAGTGAAGGGAGAGGTGGTCCTGGATGGGTTCGCTATGAACGAAAACGCACCGACGTCGGAGAGAAAAATCGAAAGCGAAGCGACGACGGACTGGCTGGATCGTGCATTGAGCTTCCTCAGCTCCGTTCCGTTTGGCATCGCGCTCATGATCCTGCTGGTCATTTCCTCGTTGCTCGGCACGGTGATTCCCCAGGTCACGCTGGAGAACTTCGACGAGTTTTATCGGCGCTTGACGCCGGCCGAGCGGGCGCTCTATGGCAGCCTCGGGCTGTTTGATCTCTATCATGCCTGGTGGTTCAGCGGGTTGATGGTTTTATTCGCGCTGAACCTCACGCTGGCCTCGATTGACATCGGAGCCAAGGCGCTGCGGTTTTATCGCCGACCGGCTCTCGCTCCTCCGGTGGCCTTTCTCTCAACACTGGCCTTCTCGCGCACGGGGGAGACCGGTTTTTCCGCCGATGTGGTGGATCGCTGCGCGGCGGTGTGTCGGGCTCTCCGGTTTCGCGTGACGGTGACATCCGAGGGCGAGCGCACGACGGTGTTCGCCGAACGGGGCCGATGGGTGCGGTGGGGAGGATTGGTGGTTCATCTCTCGCTCGTCGTCATCCTGGCGGGAGCCTTCGTGGGCTCGCGGTGGGGATATGAGGGGATCATCACCGTTGCTCCGGGGACGACGGTCACCGATCTGTTCATTCCCGGTGTGCCGGCGCTGAACCGGCCAGACGAGCGACGGCCGCTTCCGTTCACGGTGGTGTGTCGTCGCATCTGGGTCGAACTGAAAAACCCTCAGGGTCCCATGACTCCGGCCAATATCATCAACTGGTATACCGAGGTGACGATCCGGGACCGGGACCGGGAACATCAGGGCGTCATCAAGGTGAATGGGCCGCTCGATTATCGAGGCCATCGCTTCTTTCAATCGGCAACCGGCGGCGGCGCCGATGCGAGTCGCATCGTCGTGAGTTTCCGCCGGGACAATGGTGAGCCTCAGGTGATCACGCTCGACAAACTTCAGGCGGCCTCGGTGGAGGGAGTGGGAACGGTTCGATTCGTTCGATTTTTCCCCGATCTGCAACTTGTGGGAGGCGAACCCCGATCGGCATCAGACGACTATACGAACCCCGCCGCTGAGCTGGAAATCACGTCGTCCGACGGGGAGAGGAAAACGGTATGGGCGCTCAGCGAAGAGGCGGCCGATCTGTTTTCCGCCGATTCCAATGATTCCCTCGCGCCGTTCCGTCTGGCCGGCTGGCGCGTCGTTCTGCAGTCGTTCGACCGGGTGAGTCAGCACCACATTCTCCGCGTTCAATATGATCCCGGAGTCGGCGCCGTCTACGGAGGATCGGCGGTGCTGATTCTGGCCCTGATGCTCGTGTTTGCCTTTGCTCATGAGCGCCTGTGGGTGGTTGTTCAAAGAGAGGGCGACCGTGCGCGATTCGTCCTGGGGGGTGAAACCAATCGCCATCACCTGGGGTTTGAAAAGAAGTTTGAGGCAGTGGTGAAGGCATGCTTGACAGGCTGACTTTCTCTTTGCTAGATTGTCTCGCGCTGACACAATGGAATAGGCGCGTAGCTCAGGGGGAGAGCACTACCTTGACGCGGTAGGGGTCAGCGGTTCAAATCCGCTCGCGCCTACCATTTTTATTTGGTATGATGGGCGCCTTTGAAGCGGGTGATGATTGGACCGATGAAGGCAGTCTGCACGATGACGCGAGCGATGCAATCCTCACCCGTGCGCGTGAGGTGCCATCGTCAATCCATGCGGGAGGGAGTGTAACGTCGGAACGACAATGGGAGTGTGGGTTCGTCTTCCTGACAGGGAACCGATCGAAGTTCCTTCTGGACTAACAGCCGCCGAAGCGATTGCCCGAGCCGATAGCCAGATCGCCGCACAGGCATTGGTAGCTCGGGTGGATGGTCAGCTCGTTGACCTGACGTACCGACCGCCCGATGGCAGCACGGTGGAGCCGATTCTCCCGGGAATGCCTGAAGCCCTCGAGGTCTATCGCCACTCGTCGGCCCACCTGCTGGCGGCCGCGGTCCTGGAGCTGTATCCCGAGACGTTGCTCGGAATCGGGCCGCCGACCGACGACGGGTTCTTCTACGATTTCCTCCGGTCGGAACGGTTCACCCCGGAGGACCTCCAGCGCATCGAGGAGAAGATGCGGGAGTTGATCGAGAAGGATATTCCATTCGAGCGGATCGAGATTCCCCGTGACGAGGCGCTGCGGCATTTTGCCGCCGTGGGCGATCATCTGAAATGCGAGTTGATCACGGATAAAGGCGGGCCGGTGGTCAGTTGTTACAAGCTCGGCGATCACATGATTGACTTCTGCCTCGGCCCTCACATTCCCTCGACCGGTCGCATCAAGGCGATCAAGTTGCTCAGCGTGGCGGGTGCCTACTGGCGCGGGGACGAGCGCAGCCACCAGATGCAACGCATCTACGGCACGTCATTTTTCAGCGAGGAGGAACTGGCGGCCTTCCTCCGCCAGCGCGAGGAGGCCGAGCGACGCGACCATCGCAAGCTCGGTCGGGAACTGGATCTGTTCAGCATCCAGGAAGAGTATGGACCGGGACTCATCTTCTGGCATCCCAAGGGCGGGATCATCCGCAAGGAGATCGAAGATTTCCTCCGGGCGGAACTGATCGAGCGCGGCTACGGACTCGTCTATACGCCGCATATTGCGCAGTTCGGTCTCTGGCAGCGGTCGGGCCATGCCGAGTTCTACCGCGACTCCATGTACGCCACCATGGCGGTGGATGACGTCCAGTATCAGATCAAGCCGATGAATTGTCCCTTCCACATCGGCATTTATGCCAGTCGGCACCGGAGCTATCGCGAACTGCCGCTGCGGCTGGCGGAGTTCGGCACCGTCTATCGCTATGAGCGAAGCGGTGTCTTGCATGGCTTGCTGCGGGTGCGCGGGTTCACTCAGGACGACGCTCACATCTTCTGCACGCCGGAGACGCTCAAGCAGGAAATCATCGGCTGCCTCGATCTGGCGCGTCATGTCTATCGCACGTTCGGCTTCGATTATACCGTCGAACTGTCGGTCCACGACCCCAAAGATCGCTCCAAATACATGGGCGGTGAAGCCATGTGGGACTGGGCCGAGAAGACGTTGGCCGAGGCGCTCCGTCAGTTGGATCTCGACTTCCGCACAATCGAAGGCGAGGCGGCCTTTTACGGACCCAAAATTGACGTGAAAGTCGTGGACGCCATCGGCCGCTCCTGGCAGCTCGGTACCATTCAGCTCGATTTCAATCTGCCCGAGCGATTCGAGCTGGAATATATTGGGGAGGACAATCGGCCTCACCGACCGCTGATGATTCATCGCGCGATTCTGGGTTCGCTGGAGCGGTTCTTCGGTATCCTCATCGAGCACTACGCGGGAGCCTTCCCGTTGTGGCTGGCTCCGATTCAGGCCATCGTCCTGCCGATCACCGATAAGCAACAGGACTACGCCGTCGCCGTTCAAAAGCGTCTGCAAAAAGCCGGACTGCGGGTGGAGCTTGACGCGAGAAACGAAAAGATCGGCGCCAAGATCCGTCAGGCGCAGTTGCAGAAGATCCCCTTCATGCTGGTGGTCGGGCAGCGGGAAGCAGAGGCAGGAACGGTCTCCGTCCGCGAGCGCAGCCGGGGCGACCTGGGCGCTCTTCCGGTGGACGTTTTTTGTGATCGTGCCTGTCATCTGGTGCGGCAACGGAGCATCAGCCTGGAGTGGGAGGCTGTTTCGTGAGGACGGTGGAGATTGGCGCGTCCCGTTGCCGAAGGACACGCGATGCGAGAACGAAAGGAGGACGCTATCAGCCGACCATCTTACCGACGATCTGACTTCCGGCGCGATCACCGCTCGCCGTACCGCGTCAACGAGCGGATTCGGGCCGAGCAGGTGCGCGTCATTGATGAAAACGGCCAGCAGATCGGCATTCTGCCGCTGCGCGAGGCGCTGGCTCTGGCCCGCCAGCGCGACCTGGACCTGGTCGAGGTCGCGCCCCAGGCCGATCCGCCGGTGTGCCGGATCACCGATTATGGGAAATACCTCTACGAGCAAAAGAAAAAGGCTCAGGAGGCGAAGAAAAAGCAGACGGTCATCACCGTCAAAGAGATCAAGTTCCGTCCGGCCACCGATCATCATGACTACGAGTTCAAGATGAAAAACGCGCAGCGAATCCTCAGCGAAGGAGATAAGGTGAAGGCGACGGTTCACTTTCGCGGGCGCGAGGTCGTTCACAAGGAACTGGGCGAGAACCTGCTCCGGCGATTGATGGCCGATCTGGCTGAGGTCGCCGTGGTCGAATCGGCCCTGCGCATGGAAGGACCGAATATGAGCGTCGTCTTTGCGCCCAAGAAAAGGGAGGTCGCTCGTCAGGGAGCACCCTCCGAACGTCCGAACCCTTGAGGAGGAACCATGCCCAAGCTCAAAACACATCGAGGGGCGTACAAACGATTTCGGCTGACCGCCTCGGGTAAGATCAAACGCGGTCACTCACACGCCCGGCACATTCTCACCAAGAAATCGTCGAAACGAAAGCGGCTT
Source organism: Blastocatellia bacterium (assembly GCA_035573895.1). Lineage (NCBI taxonomy): Bacteria > Pseudomonadati > Acidobacteriota > Blastocatellia > Blastocatellia bacterium. The sequence goes on from DATLZR010000149.1 coordinate 11,491, forward strand.
CTCGATCGGGATGTCTATGTGGATTCCACCGATGCCGCCCGGATCAAGAGAATGCTCCCCTACGGGAGAGAGTAGGATGAGACGCGGGGTCGCGCCGGGAGGACTCGGCGCCTCAGTGAGGCCCCGTGGAGGTATCGCCGGATCGGCGCCCGGGATGCACCGAGCGCAGCCGGTTCGAGAAGGAGAGAGATGACCTATGCCACGAGTCAAGCGAGGACATAAACGCGTCGAACGCCGGAAGAAATACCTGCGCCTGGCCAAGGGATACTGGGGAGCCAAGAGCCGACTTCACCGCTACGCCAAAGAAGCGGTCGAGCGCGCACTGAAATTCGCCTACATCGGGCGTCGGCTCAAGAAGCGTGATTTTCGCAGTCTTTGGATCATTCGTATCAATGCTGCCGCGCGACAGCAGGGGTTGAGCTACAGCCAGCTCATGCACGGTCTGAAGCTCGCCGGCGTCGCGCTGGATCGCAAAGTGCTGGCTGATCTGGCGGTCCACGATGCGGCAGCGTTCACGGAACTGGTGAGCCTGGCCAAGAAAGCGCTCCCCTCGGCGTGAGCGGATGCCCGTCATCGTCTGTTGCGCCGGGTTCGTCGAACGGGTGTCCGCAGGCGGTCTCTCATACCGGTCCCATGCACGAGCGACTCGACGAGATTCGTCGTCAATTCGATGCCGAGCTGGCCGTCGCCGGTGATCTCGCGTCGCTTGCGGCGCTGCACGATAAGTATCTGGGGCGACGGAGCGGACTCGTCACCGCCGCCATCCGGGAACTGGGAAAGCTTCCTCCTGAAGAGCGCCGCACCGTCGGACGAGCGGTCAACGAGCTGAAGGATGCGATTGAAGCGGCTCTTCTGGCGCGACGGCAGCAGCTCGAGGCTCGAGCCGAAGAAGAAAAATTCGAGCGCGAGCGACTGGACATCACGCTGCCGGGACTCAAGCCACTTCTCGGGCACCTGCATCCCATCACCCTGATCCGCGAGCGCATCGAGGACATCTTCGTGGCGATGGGTTACGCCATTGAGGATGGACCGGAGGTGGAGACGAGCTACTACAACTTCGATGCGCTCAATATTCCTCCCGGCCATCCGGCCCGAGAGTCTCAGGACACGTTCTACCTGAGCAACGGCCCTCGGTCGGATGAGCCGCGCCGGGACCCGGCGCGTTCCGAGCAAGCCCTGGCCCTGCGGACGCAAACCTCCACCGTACAAATTCGCGCGCTCGAACGACGGCGGCCTCCGTTGCGCATCATCGCGCCGGGGAAAGTCTTTCGCCGGGATACGCCCGATCCCACGCACAATCCGATGTTCTTCCAGGTCGAGGGACTCACGATTGATCGTCATATCTCGCTGGGCGATCTGAAAGGTACGCTCGACGAGTTCGTCAAGCGCATGTTCGGGCCGCAGACGCGCACGCGCTTTCGTCCGAGTTACTTCCCCTTCACCGAGCCGAGCGCCGAAGTGGACTTCAGTTGCTTCGTGTGCGGAGGCCGGGGCTGCCGCATCTGTAAGGGATCGGGATGGATCGAACTCGGCGGCTCCGGCATGGTTCATCCCCGCGTGCTGCGAGGCGTCGGCATTGATACCGAGGAGTTCACCGGCTTCGCCTTCGGTCTCGGCCTGGATCGCATGGTGGGACTCATGTACGGGCTCGATGACATTCGGTTGCTCTACGAGAACGATCTGCGGTTTCTCCAGCAGTTCGGATGACATCTCGTCTGCCGTTGGGGGGAATATTGATGCTCGGCGCGCTCCCGGTATCGCTCGGCTGGTGGCGGGTGCTCGGGTGAGGCTATGAAGGTCAGCTATACCTGGCTCAAGGAACTGGTGGATTTCGATCTGAGTCCGCGCCATCTAGCGGAGAAGCTGACGATGGTGGGACTCGCCGTTGATCGCGTCGAGGAGGTGGCCGGAGATGCTATTCTCGATCTCGATCTGACCTCGAACCGGCCCGATTGCCTGTCGCATCTGGGGGTGGCCCGGGAGATCGCCGTCATCTGCGGGACATCGGTTCGATGGCCCGAGACGCGCGTGGAAGAAGACGACGAAGAAGCCGCCCACCTGACCTCCATCGAGATTCACGATCCCGAGTTGTGTCCGCGGTATACGGCCCGGTTGATCATGGGCGTGCGCGTCGGCCCCTCACCGCCGTGGGTCGTCGAGCGGCTGGAAAAGCTCGGTCAACGCAGCATCAATAACGTGGCCGACATCACCAACCTCGTTTTGCTGGAGCTGGGACACCCGCTTCACGCCTTTGATTTCGACAGGCTCGTCGGGCGCCGCATCATTGTGCGTCGCGCCCGCGCGGGGGAGATGCTCAAGACGCTCGATGGCGTCCGGCGCACGTTGAGCGATGAGATGCTCGTCATCGCCGATGCCGTTCGTCCCGTGGCCCTGGCCGGGATTATGGGGGGCGAGGACACGGAGATTTCCCTCCAGACGACCAATGTTTTGCTGGAGAGTGCTTACTTCCACCCCGTCTCGATTCGTCGCACGGCGCGGGCGCTGGGGATGGCGACCGAGGCCTCCTACCGATTTGAGCGAGGAGCTGATTACGAAGCGCCAGCGCAAGCGGCGGATCGCGCCGCCCGCTTGATCGTGGAGGTCGCCGGAGGACGCATTCTCCGCGGCCTGATTGATGTTTATCCTCGGCCGCTCACGCGGCCCCGGCTGCGACTGCGTCGGTCGCGGCTCCGGCGCATCGTCGGCATGGACATTCCCTTGAGTGAAGCCGAACGCATTCTACGCGCCCTGGGATTTGCCGTCGAGCGCGTGAACGACGAGGAACTGACGGCCGTGCCGCCGAGCTTCCGGGTGGATATGGATGGAGAGGACGACCTCGTCGAAGAGGTGGCGCGACACATCGGCTATGACACCATCCCCGTGACATTGCCGCCCTGGAACGGCGCCGGAGAATTGTTGCCGGGAGAGGACAGGCGACGCGACATTCGTCGTCTTCTCATCATGCAGGGATTCAGCGAGGCCATCACCTTCAGCTTCGTCAACGAGGCCCTCGATGCCCTGTTTCGGTCGGAGGAGACGCCGGTGGTGCGCATCCTCAACCCGATTGACGAAACGCGCGCCCAACTCCGAACGAGCCCGCTGCCGGGACTGCTGGAGTCGCTCGCGCATAATCTCAATCACGGCGTCAAGAATGTCCGCCTCTTTGAAATCGGTAAGTGTTTTCGCGCGGCGGCGGATCGCCCCGATGAGGTGGAATTGCTGGGGCTGGCGGCGACGGGCTTGATGAATGAAACCGCCTGGCGCGACCATCAGCGCCCGTTCGGATTCTATGAGATGAAGGGCGTACTCGAAGCCGTGCTGGAGAAGCTCCGACTCGGCGATTACACGGTCACAACCTCGCCGGAGCCGTATCTCCATCCCGGACAATCGGCGCGTTTTCTCCTGCACGGGAAGTGGTTGGCCGACTGCGGGCAACTGCATCCCCGGGTGGCCGCCCTGTTCAAGTTCAAGCAGCCGGTCTTCGTCGCCGTCGTGGACATGCATCAGCTGGTGACGCAGGCGGGGGAGACCGTTCGCTATCGTCCCTTACCTCGCTTCCCGGCAGTCCAGCGAGATATTTCCTTCATCGTCGCTCAGGGAGTGACCTATGCCGAGATCGCCGACAGCATCCGCCGGCTTGGCATCCGCGAGCTGACCGATGTCCGTTTGTTCGACGTCTACACCGGCACGGGCATCCCGGCGGGCAAGCGCTCGCTCTCGATCAGCCTTCGATTGCAGGCCGACGATCGCACCCTGACCGAGGATGAGATCACCGAGATTCACAGCCGCATCGTGGCTCTGCTCAAGGATCGGTTCCAGGCCGAGATGCGGCAGTAAAAGGTGTTGCCAGAGACGATCGTTCGGAGTAAAATACCGGCACTTGTAAAACGCGGAGGAAGGAGCGTGGTCGGATTGAGCGGCTTAGAAAAATTCGCACATCTCGAAGACAAGATCTATCGCGCCATCGAGCAGTTCAAGGCCCTGCGGCAAGAGAAAGAAGCCCTGGAGAAAGAAGTCGTCGGGCTCCGTCGGGAAATCAGCACCCTGCTGGCGGAGAAAGATCGTCTGGAAGTTCAAGTCGAACGCCTGCTGACTGAACGCGACACTATCAAGCTCAAGATCGAAGCGATGCTCGAAGCCCTTGCCATTCTCGAACAAGAGATGGCTGACTCCGTGAGGAGGTAAAGACAAAGCAGGGAGCCTATGGATCAAGCACAGACTCAAAGCGTCAAAGTCGAAATCTACAATCAAACCTACAATATTCGCGGCAACGGCGATAGCGAGTACATCGTTCAACTCGCCGAGTACGTGGATCGGCGGATGCGGGAGATCGCCTCGGCCACGATGACGGTAGATTCGCTGAAGGTGGCCATTCTGGCGGCGCTGCATATTGCCGATGAGCTGCATCAGATGAAACAACGCTATGAGCAGCTCGATGCGCAACTGGCTCAGCGCAGCGCCGAGGCCGGCGAATTGCTCGACCAGGTGCTCAAGAGCTACCGGCTGGACGTGCCGAAAACCGATTCATCGCCCGACGCCGGTCGCCTCTATCGCTAGCGCTCACTTCCCGGATCACCGCAACGGTCGGGTTCGCTCCTTCGGGAGGCCCACTCCACCGGCCCTCCTTTGACAGAGTTATCGCCCGCTGATCGGTCAGAAGACCATCGGTTGCCGTGACGGTCAACTGAATTTTTCCGGGAGATGCGATCCCATCCATGTGGATCAACAGCACGCCGCGAGCCGGATTCCCCGCCTGAGCGATGAGCGCACCTGCTTTCAACCCGTCGGAGCCGAGCGTCTTCGCTTTTGATTTCCGTGCAGCCCGGAGCCCAGGCAGCAATCCCTGAACGGGCGACACCCACAATTTTGCTTCACCCGTTGTCAGCGTCACAGTGTGTGGCGCTGGGATGTTAAATCATGCTCGGCCTTTAGTCCGGCCGTACAGGTCGCAGCGACCCTGTAAGCTGGAATCACGTTCGCTAAGGCATCCGTATGGAGAAGCAGTACTCCACGGCCGGATTTCCCGGTCTTGAGAGGAACACGCCCTATCTGAGCTGCTTGTAGCCGAATCGAAACAGAAGCCTGTTCATCGGAGCATCGAGTCAGGGCACCTAATTCACTATTTGCTCCCCGCGCGCCCAGTGTCACCAGGTGTTCGCCGATCATATCTCTCGCCTCTATCTCCCATCACTGCGGACGTTGACTGTGCTCTCGTTCAACCCCTGATGCAAAAAGCGCCATTTTGATCACGTTCCACCATCCCCTTATCTTTGGCTTTCCACAGTTCGGACTCAATAATGATGACGATCGAAAGCGTCGCTCCTCGATTGCCGCTGTTGGGCATTATTGTGGCTGACAGGAGGTCGGCCCATGTTGAGGTCGAGGCAGGACGGGCCTTACGCTGAACACCATTAGCACGCCGAGCACCAGGCGCACAACCGCGCTGGCTCTCATCTTTCTCAGCGAGTTCGCCCCTCGGGCGACGGCTCTCGGGGTAGGAAGGATGTCACCGTGTGCCTTGATCATACTTCTTGAAGTTGTGTCGGATACACGGAGGACAAAACAACTGCTCTGCCACACGGCCAGGGGGATCGAAGCGATGCTACATGAGCCGGGGAATCTCAGCCGGTCCGATGTGCTGGGAGAGAAGTCAAGAGCATTGAAAGCATACCAGGGAGTAATCGGAATCCCGTCTGCGCTATTGGCACACGATCGTTGCCTGAAAAGTCACACTCCTTGGTTGGGGGCGACGTACCGGTAAGAGTCAACGGCGGAAGCGTATTGTCAACGATGTTGACGCTCGGGGACCACGCTGATAGAATGGCGGCTACACGCGGACAGTGTGCCACTTATGCCGTCGGGTCGCAGGTAAGGGGGAAAGCAATGACTTCTGGTGGAAGGCCAGCTCAGTCGCATTTACAGCATGGCTCCCTCGGGGAAAAGCTCTCGGCAGTCTTGAGAATCTGCCAGAAGCTGAGCGCCGAGCACGACCTGGACGCGTTGTTAGACCTGATCGCCCGCGAAGCGACGCGACTCATAGAAGCGGATCGGGCGAGCATTTTTCTCCTGGACGAAGAGAAGCGCGTGCTCTGGTCGCAAGTGGCGCTGGCGAGCGAACCGATTCGATTCGATGCCCGCCTGGGAATTGCCGGGGCCGTGGCCCTCACGGGAGAGACCATCAGAGTAGATGATGTCCGCCAGGACCCTCGCTTTTATCCCGGAATTGACGCCCGAACGGGCTATCGCACCCGCAACATCCTGGCCGTACCGCTGCGTACCACCGAGGGAGAGATCATCGGCACGTTCGAGGTATTGAACAAGAAGGGAGGATCTTTCACCCCGGAGGACGAGGAGCTATTGAAAGCGTTAGCTGCTCATGCGGCCATTTCCATCGAGACGGCCCGGCTGGTGAGCCAGTTGAGGGAGCATCGGGATCGTCTTCTGGAGGAGAATACGCGGTTATGGAAAGAGGTGGAGGGGAAATTCGCCACTCAGAATATCCTCGGCACGGACGAAAAGATTCAGCGCGTGGTGCGGCTCATCGAGCAAATCAGCGACACTACCCTCACCGTTTTGATTACGGGCGAAAGCGGAACAGGCAAAGAGCTGGTCGCCCGGGCGATTCACTACAGCAGCCCGCGCGCCCGTGGCCCCTTTGTGGCGTTGAACTGCGCGGCCTTGCCGGAAGGATTGGTGGAGACTGAACTCTTCGGCATCGAGAAGGGCGTGGCCACGGGTGTCGAACGACGCGCGGGAAAATTCGAGGAGGCTCATGGGGGAACACTCTTTCTCGACGAAATCGGCGACCTGAGCCTCCCGGCTCAGGCGAAGATCCTTCGCGCTCTGCAAGAGCGCGTCATCGAGCGCGTCGGAGGGCGACGCCCCATCCCCGTTGACGTGCGCATCGTGGCGGCAACGAACAAGGACCTTGCGAAGGAGATCACGAAGGGAACGTTTCGTGAGGATTTATACTATCGCTTGAAAGTGATCCATATCGAGATGCCTCCCCTGAGAGAGATCCGGCAGGACATTCCTCTCCTGGCCACCCATTTCCTCACCACCGCTTGTCGGGAGATGGGGAGGGAACCCAAAAAACTGTCGCCTGGAGCCATTGCCTGCTTGATGAGTTACTCCTGGCCGGGGAATGTCCGGGAGTTGGAGAACGAGATGAAACGACTGGCGGCCATGACCTGGCGAAGGACGATTACCGAGGATGATCTCTCGGAGAACATCCGGCGGGGAGGAAAAGTCCCGTCTCCATCCGTCAGCTCGCTGAAAGAAGCCGTTGCCGAGATCGAGAAGCGGATGATCCTGGAGGCTCTCCAGGCCTGTCGGCACAATCAACAGCGGGCGGCGCGGATGCTCGGCGTGAGTCGCCAGGGGTTGATCAAGAAGATGAAACGGTACGGCATCAGGTAGAGCGTGTCGAGAAAGAAGCCCTGTCGCTCCGAGTGAAGACCCTCGGCATCCCCTCTCATCCCGCTGTTCAGTTCCAGGGGGGTGAAATGACCGTCGCCGGACCAGTGCCGCCTTCAATTCTCCACATACCCTATTTCGCTCGGGTGGGGCTCTGATCTGATACCAATTGCCTTTTGAAAAACCCTCTTGCCCATGACTGGTTATGGGATGGGGACCTGTAGATCCGAAACCCACCCCTCCGCAATCCGTAATTCCCCTCGCGTTGCCGGAGCGTTGCCCTGGGCTATTGTATTTCGCTCCAGTCGGAAACTGAGGATTTAATCGTCCGGACTTGTGGAGGGATCAATGGTGAAGGCGGAAGATACGGAGAAGTTTCCTCGTCCGTCGGTAATCCATGTGCCTCCACGGTGGTTTTTCCGGGGAATCGCTCATGGACAATGAGCCCACCACGAACGATCAAACATGGGAGCGCACTGGGCGAGCGTGCTTCTTTTCAACGGCAAGACCGGCAAACAAGATGCTGGCGCTCCCGGGGTTATTTTCGGGGGAGACGGGGCACCGACAATTCCGATTGCGACAGCAGCGCCTTGACAGTCGGCGATAATCATCGTACACCCCTTGTCGTCGGACGATGGGGTGACATCGTTGCCGGGGGAGGGAGAAGAAGAGATGAATCGAAAGTTTTATGCGAGAGGGTTTCTCGTGAGTCTCGCTGTGGCTGTCGGTGTGGGAGCGCAGCAACCGGCCAGGGGTAGAGCCCCGATGGATGCTCCAAAGCTGACGGCGGAAGAGATCCTGGAGAAAGGGATTGCTGCAACCGGCGGGCGAGAAGCTCGCCAGCGCATCACCAGTATCATGAGCAAAGGAACGCTGGAGATTGTCCCCCAGGGACTTCAGGGAACGATTGAAATCTACGCCAAAGCGCCGAACAAGTTGCTGATTATCCAGACCATCCCCGGTCTGGAGATCAAGCAGGGATTCGATGGAGAGGTGGGGTGGGTCTACAACTCCCTCCAGGGTTTTCGTCGGCTCGAAGCAGAGGAACTCGAAACGTTCAAGCGCAGGGCGACCCTTCATTCGGAGATTCACTGGCGACGGTTGTACGAGAAGGTCGAACTGATTGGCCAGGAGAAAGTGGGAGATCGCACAGCCTATGTCATTCGCCTGACGCCCGGCGTGGGGAATCCGGTGACCCAGTACTATGACAGTGAGACCTTTCTCCTGCTGCGCACCGACACCACGCAAGATGGTCCGTTGGGCCCCATCACTCAGGAGGCCTATCCCTCGGATTATCGTGAGATGGATGGCGTCCTGGTTCCCTTCACCCTGACGACGAAGGCGCCGACGGCTGTCGTCGTCGTCCGCATCACCGAGCGAAAGACAAACGTCGAGATTGACGATTCGCGGTTCGCTCCACCGAAATAGCGCCGTGACGCAGACGAATGGAGCGCAGACTTTCCACTCCTGCGAATGTGGTGCAATCTTTCGCGTCAGCGAGTCTTGCGCAGGTGGAGTGACTGAGGCTGTGACGATCCGGCCTCGGCAACCAGAGTATCGGGCGACTCATCCGCGCTCACACGGGCGCGGCGGTAGAAGGCGCGGAAGTATCCATACATAGAACTCATCGAGAAGATGACGGCCAGCCACAGGAACCCACGTCCGGCGCTGTAGATGAGAATGCGAAGGTCATGGGCGGTGAGGGAGCCGGTCGTGAACACCCGGGCGAATGCTCCCACAAAGGCGGGAGCTTCCCAGAAAACGGGGACGGCGTACGGAGTCACCGGCGGGCCTCCCTCGTCTGTCATGCTGAGGATGAGCAGGGCGACGGCAATAACCTGCGTGAGCATCTTGAACTTCCCCAGCCGGGAGGCGGCAATCAGGTATCCCTCACGCGCCGCCAGGCTCCGCAATCCCGTGACGGCGAACTCCCGGCCGATGATGACGACGACGGCCCAGGCGGGGGCGAGCCGATTGTCCACCAGCGCGATCAGAGCCGCCGAGATGAGCAGTTTATCGGCGATGGGATCGAGCATCACGCCGAGAGTCGAGACCTGTTTCCATCGCCGCGCCAAATAGCCGTCGAGCCAATCGGTCAACGCCGCTATGAGGAAGATCGTCACCCCCAGAAGCCGCTGGGAGACGCCAAACCAGGCTTCCGATACCCGCGTCAGCAGCACCACCACCAGCAGTGGGACGATGAAGATGCGCAGCAGCGTTATGGCGTTTGGCACATTCAAGGCTCGTCTTCCTCAAAAACGGTGCGAGGTTAAGATACAAGAGTTCGAATGCCCCAGGCAAGATGCGCGGGAAGGACCTCGTCGGGCCGCCAGCCTGATGGTTGATTGCCTCGGCTCATTCCAACCGCTATTGCCGGCGTGCCGAATCACGGCTCATTCGTTCTTCTGCGAGTCGGGGGCAGGAGGTGGCTGGCTCTTTCCCTTTAACTGGTCGCGGTAGCGTGTTTCTTCTCGATTATTCTGCCAGCGCGCCCACACATAATATGCCAGCACCCAAACGGCCGCGACGAGAAAGAATCCGTAAAAATTCCCGCCGAATCCCATGATTTTTCCTCGCCCGGTTATTCCCGTCGCCATGACGAGCGCAGTTTCCAGAATCCGGTTCCCAGACCGAAGAGTGCCAGGATGAGGCCGTCATTGAGGGTCGTCGCCGTCAGAATGTGATCGCTCCAGGACACGGCCTCAGCGGGTTTATGGGTGATCCGGATAAACGACGGCACGCTCGTCAGCCGCAGTGAGCCGTGACGCGCATCCGACCACAGGAACGGAGGAAACGAATTCCCCACGTGAACGTCTCCCTCCGGCAGAATGACCGAGAGATGGACCGACCGCTCGCCCGGGCGTGTCGGCAGCGCCGGGACGGGCAGCGGGATCCGCGCGGATTCATCCGACGTCGCCTCGACGCGATAGCGAATGACATACCGGAGAGAAGTCTTCCCCGGCTCTCTGACTGCGGCGGCGAAGGCGATATGATGGGTTCGCCCCGTGGTCCGATATTCGTACTCGATCGGTTGTCCCGCCGTCGTGAGCACCTCAAGATCGCCGATATGCTGGTGGTCGAAACGGATGAGCGTATGCGTGAGCTTTTCACCGGAAGGGGGCGGCGCGGTGGTCACCGTGATCGTGGCGGTGATCTGCCGACGATCAACGAAGGCGAGGCGAGCCTCATACGCCGTGAGGGCGGGCATACCGTCGGCCGCCCGGACAAAAGACGCGCTCACCAGCACAAGAACAATGCCGAGCACTCCCGCTCGAGCAGTAGAGGCGGAAGGGATCCCGCACCGGGCATCATCCCGAACGAGGGTGAATGGACCTGACATCATTTTTGTTCCTCAACTTTTCTGCCGTTCTCCGCGCCTGCTCTATGGCCCGTCTTCGTGCGGCTCATGGCGACATAGAGAAGGGCGCTCGCGGCGATGCCGATTTCGACGGCGTCAATATCGGGGAAGCGATCCTGGCCCCAGAGGCTCCAGAGCAAGCACCCCAGGAAGCCCCCAATCATCGAACCGAGGGCGCTGGCGGACGTTCCCCGTCGCCAGTTCAAGCCCATTACAATGGGGACGAAGAAGAAGCTGGCGATGAAGCGAGTTTGCACCACGACGAGCGATTGCACATCGGTATACCGCTCAAGCGCAAATCCAATGGGCAACGCGCCGAGCAGCAGAATGCTCAGCCGATTGAGCAGGAGTTTGCGCCGCTCCGACGCGTGGGGATTGATGAGTGAGACATAGAGATCATGGGACACTCCGGCTGCCGTGACGATGAGGATCGAGTTGACCGTTGACATGATGGCGGAGATCATCGCCACGAGAAAGAGCGAGCCCGCCAGCGGCGACAACAGATGAAGTGCCATGAGAGAACTCGCCTGATCGGGGGAAGAGAGATGGGGAAAGAGCATGCGCATGATGAGACCGATGAGCATCACCGCTGCTCCGATGAGCGCCTGAAAGAGGATGCACACGCCGATGGCATACCGCACCGTCGCTTTATCCCGCATCGAGTAGAAGCGCACCATTTCGTAAGGAGCCGCCGCCATCGTCAATCCGAAGGCCAGCGAGAAGCCGAGAATTTGACGGCCGCTGTACCACCAGCCGGTCAATCGGTGATCGAGTGCGGTCAGATACTCCCCGACGATCTGGAGACCTCCGGCCTGGTAGAGAAGAAGAGGAATCGCCACCATCACTCCGGCTACCATGATGAGCGTTTGCAGGAAATCAATGTAGGAGCTTGACCGCACACCGCCCAGCATCGTGTAGAGGAGCGTGCTCACCATCAGGATCAGCATGGAGACGCGAGGATCGAGGCCGAAGAGGGCCTGGAAGATCTCGCCGCAGGCTTGATACTGAGCGGTGAGCAGGATCGTGTAGCTGAAGATGATCAAAAGCGCCGATACGACGCGCACCGCCTGACTCTCGAATCGCGCCGCCAGAAAATCGGGGATCGTCACCGCGCCCCACTCGCGCAGCTTCGGGGCTACCAGCAGGGCTGACAGAAGCCAGCCGAACCAAACTCCGGGCCAGACCCAGACCCAACTGACGCCGGTGGCATAATGGCGGCCGACGGTTCCCACAAACGTTCCGGCACTAATTTGCGTGGCTGCCAGGACGGCTCCACCCACCCAGGGACCAATCGTGCGGCTGGCAGTGAGGAAATCGTCCTCGGTGCGCGTGCGCCGTAGTCCCCACACCCCGATGGCCAGAATGACGAAGAAATAGACGACCAGAACGATGAGAAACGTCAAAGAGGGACCGGTCATGGCGATGACGTCAGAAACTCACGGCGTCGCTCCTCCGGCCACTCAGGGGGCGAGCGACGCCCCGGATGATTCGCTTCTCTTTATGGGGTATGCCCCCGCTCGCTCTCACGACCACCAGACCTCCCGCAGGACGCGAATGACATTCCCCCCCAGAACCTTGGTGATCTCATCATCGGAGTACCCGTGACGCACGAGCCAGCGAACGATATTGGGGAACGTCTCGGACGGATTCTCCAGGCCGGCAACGTAAGGGACTTCGGGGAAGGGGACGCTCCCATGAACCGTTCGAATCGAGAGATGCTCAGCGAAGACGCGATGTAAGGCGACGTGATCGCCAAACAGGGTGTCCGGGCCGAAGGCGACGTGATCAATGCCGACGAGATTCACGATATACTCGAAGTGTTCCATCACCGACTCGATGGAGTGGCGAGGGTGATTCCGGGTCAATGTCGTATGAGGAGCGGCCTCGATCCCGATGATTCCTCCTTTGGCGGCGCAGGCGCGGAGAACCTCATCGGGTTTCATGCGGGCCGTCGGCCACAAGGCCCGTGCTCCCGCGTGGGAGATGAACACCGGCTTCTGGCTTTCGGCAATGGTATCGAGCGAGGTCTGATCGCCGCAGTGAGCAATATCAATGGCCATGCCCAGTTTGTTCATGCGACGCACGACGCGGCGCCCGAATTCCGTCAGGCCGGCATCGGTGCGCTCTCTGAGGCCCGAGCCGAGCGCGTTCGCCTCACTATAAGTAATGCCCATCATGCGCACACCGAGGCCATAGAGGACGTCCACCCGATCAATCTCGTTCTCAATCGGCGTCGCCGCTTCGAGCGCCGGCACCAGAGCAATGCGCCCCGTTTCTTTGGCGGCCAGCAGATCCGCCACCGTTTCGGCGCGATAGACCATCTTCTGGTGAGCCAGATCGCTCAACCGCATTCCCAGATCGTGAATGATGTCGGTCCATTTCCACCCGGCATTACTGGTGATGAGCGCCGTCCCGTCCATGAAGTTGTCGAAGATGACATCAATGTGGGAGACGGCGAGTCCCTGGTAGCCGGTCCAATCGCGTCCCTGACGGCGATAGTCGAAGATCTCGGTCACGTCCTCCGGAGTGACGAACGGATGGTCATGCAGCGAGACGATTAGAGCCGTATCCAGCAGTCGCTGGACGCGCTCCTCTTCCGCCGGACTCACCTCGACGGTCAACGACTCGACGCGCCCGATCTCACGGGCCAGGCGAAAGGGCTTGTAATCCACACCCGGTTCGAGATACTGGTAGGATCTGTAGCCGTTGTAGTTCTTCTGGCTCATAGCCGATGTCCTCCCCGAAACGTGTTTTTCCGGTACTGGCATGTGATATGCTTGCGATAAACATACGCCTCTGCTGAGGACGGTGGATCGTTACTCGGACCCCGTGCGCGCGGCTCCGCGACGAGTACCACGGCGAGAGCCAGGCGGTGGGAACGGAGCCGACAGCTCCCGAAGGTGCGGCCTGCTGAGACTCGCGAGCGATTTCTTCATCTCTCCGCTTCATCAGGCCGCCCGCGGCGAGAACGATCAAGTTTCGCCGGCGGGAATGCTTGCTTCCTCCTCACCGCGTGGCGCTGCGTTGGAGCGCCGTTTTGACGAAGCCGAGAAGCTCTTCGATGGTGCAGGGCTTCGTCAGATAGAGGCTTTGCGTGTCGCGCAAGAAGGTGAGCGTGTGGGGGCTGATGACATCCCCGCTCAGAAAAACGATTCGTCGGGCTATCTCCGGATCCACCCGACTGAAGTGTTGAAAGAGTTCCATGCCGCCCACGCCCGGCATCTTCAAATCCGCCACGATGAGATCATAGCGATTGGCTTCGATCAAGCCGATGGCGGCTTCCCCGTCGAGCGTCGTATCCACGATGTAGTTGTGCGACTGGAGAATACGCCGGATGAGTTCGGCAACGGCTTTTTCATCGTCCACCACGAGGATGCGTTTCCGTTCCATCTCCTCCACTGTCGGTTCCGTGACGGGAGCCGTCGGTGACGATGAAGCGGCGACCGTATCAACGAGAGTTCGGGCCGATTGGGCCAGCTCGCGAACCGTCTCGATGGCCTGTCGCGCTTCGGTTCGGATGAGTCCCAGATTCTCCGCCACCTCCTCGTTTTCGCTCAGAGAGTGGTTCAGGATCTGGGCATAGAGATTGATGCTCGTCAGCCGATTATTGATGTCGTGCGCGATCTGGGAGATCGTTTCCACAAGATGACGCAGATCGGGACGCGGCTCGGACGTGACCGATGCGGCGCCGCCGGCGAGGACGTACCGATGCGCGTACTCGTAGCGGGCGGTGATTTCTTCGGAGAAGGACTCGGCCAGAATCTGAACGAGGTCGCGCACGCCCTGAAGTTTCTCGCCGTCCAGAGCGAGATCGAATGCCTGCTGGTAGCGTGTCCCCAGCGCGGGATTTCCTTCGGGAAAGAGTCTTTCCAGTTCGGCGCAGCCATAGAAGTTGAGGATGGGATACGCGGCGACGGTCAAGCTCGCTTTGGGATAGCGGCGGCCCTCGAAAGTGAGGATGATCGGGCAGCTCCAGAGCGTCTTGCGCCCGCCGACGCAATCGGCGCTCACCGGGCGCAGCTCTTTCATCGCCTTGAGCGATGCCTGCCAGGTATCAATGACGCAGCGGGGCAGGCCGGTCGCTCTATCCTCCAGCTTGTTGAGTTCGCGGCAGAGCGGCGATTGCACCAGCAACGGCAGCGCATCGTGAACCAGCGGCAGGGGGAAATCCTCATCGTAGAGATAAACCGACGCCTCCATGTGGGTGATGATGCTCAATTGAATTTGCAGGCGGAGGATCTTCGTCGTATCTATGAGCAGTCCCAGTTCGATCCGGTCCGGCGGCAGGAGCCGACCGGAGGCATCGAGACAGCGCGACACATCGAATGTCCAGGATCGCTGGCGCATAGTTACCGGTCAGGTCAACTCGATAACACGGACACAGTAGCGGCCAATACCGATCTCATCTCCGGGGGCGATGGCCGCTTCTTCTCCGGCCTCCATCTCCCGGCCGTTGAGCGTCAGGGGATTCCGGCCCTCGACGACCAACATCCACCGGTTTGCCGCCTGACGCTGGAGCCGGGCGTGACGACGGCTGATCTCCAGATCGCCGGGAAGCTCCAGGTCCACGGCCACCGTGGTTCCCCCACGCCCGATGGTCACGACGGGAAGCGAGAACGCGCGCACCGTTTTCTCGCCTCCCTCTCGCGTGCTGACTTCGACCACCAGGCGATAAGGCGCGATCACGCGCGTCTCTTCATCCTGAGGTTTCATCTCCAGCGGCGTCGTCTGGCCGCCGGGTGGGGCCGGTCCGAGAAGAGTCGTCTTCTGTTCGTCGCGGTGCCAGATCGGGGTGACCGAAAACTGTCCCGGCGGGAGCGATCCGTCCACCCGGATCTGGATGGCGAACGATTCGGTATGGTGACGGCCGCGGGTGATCTCGCGCGCGCGCATCGCCGTCAGATTCTGCAATCCGCGCACGAAACCGATCCGCTTCTCACCGCGCAGCGCCGCATCATCCTCTCGGCTGAGGAAGACGACATATCCCGGAGGAACGTACACCGGCTCGTTGGGAGGCGAGAGCATCTCCTCCCGCATCACCCGTTCGATCTCGGCGGCGATTTGGTGAAGAAATTCATCCCAGCGCGACGGCGATTCGTCGGCCGTCCCGACATATTCCCTGTCCAGATCGGCGAGAAATCCCTTCAGTTTTTTCAACCACCCTCGACTCATCCAGTCATCGCACGGCCAATGAGGAGCGTCGGCTCTCCCCTCTGCCCGACGTTTCCCACCGGCGACCGGGTCGCACGGACCATTCGGCCAGCACCCCTGAGCAAACGAGAAAACCCATGCTCCTTGTCGCACGAGCTTTCGCGCCTGCGATTCCTCACTTGACGGCTGCTAGTATACTCAGTCAGCCACCGCCAATCCACTGCCTTTCGTTCGAATTATCCCTTCAGCGACGTGACGACGCCTTCTGCCGGCCGAGGTAGGTTTGCAGCAGGCGATCCGCTTCGGCTGACTCCCCGCACGCCTCCAGCGCGGCTGCCGCAAAGAGGAGATTCTCGTCGCTGCCCCGGAGTTCCACAGCCGTGAGAAAGCTCTCGGCGGCTTCCCGCCACTTGCCGGCAGCCAGACGGACGCGCCCCAGCCAGTGATAATAGACGCTATTGTTCTGGTCGAGATCAACGGCGCGATGAAAATCCCGTTCGGCCTGTTCGTAGAGTCCCTGGTTGAAATGACGGATGCCTTGATCGAACGTGGCATGAGCTTCCGCTTCCGCAGGAGAGGGCGCGATCGTCGGTGTCACCGTCCTCGATCCATTCGTGCTCCAGGAACGGCCGAGGAGCAAACCGGTGACAAAGATGAGAAGCGCACTGATGACGGTAGCGGCAATGCTCGGCCCACCGATCTTCCACCAGGGCGGCTGACGGCTGCTTCTCCCTGTGGGCTCCGCTGCCGCCGGATGAGATCCCGCCTCCGATTCCACCCCCTCTCGCGGGGAGAGATCGTCGCTCACGGTCCGATCGGTCAGAGGATGTTTGGGCAAAGCCCAGGCGGGCTGATCCCGGTGAGCGACCGACGGACGCGCGGGCCCGCCCGTTTCGCCGTCGCTTTCGTCGGTCGCCCGCGTCAAGCGGTGAGGCACAACGTCTACATTCACGATGAGCGCGGTCAAATTGTCTCGCGCTCCCCGCTCGTAGCAGAGGTCTTTCAGACGATCACAGGCCGTTTGCGGATCCGGCTCCTCGGTCAGGATGTCCTGCAGTTCCTCGTCGCTGATGTGATGCGTGATCCCATCGGTGCAAAGGAGAAATCGCGTCCCGGGCTCCAGCGCGATCTTCTTGATGTCGGGTTTGGCCACCTCCTCGATGCCGAGAGCGCGGGTGAGGATATGGCGCTTGGTATACTCCAGGATGGAGAGTCCGCCGCCGTGCTCATATTCCACCAGGACATGATCGTGCGTTTCCCGGGACAGCACTCCGTCGGTCAGACGATAGACGCGACTGTCTCCGATGTGACAGATGAGGGCATGGCGCGACTCAATCAAGACCAGCGCCAGCGTCGTGGCCATCCCGGTGAGCGATTCTTCCTCCACCGCCAGCTCGTAGAGATAGCTGTTGGTATAGCCGATGATCTGCTCCAGGTATCGAATCCTGTCACTGCGGACCTTGCGGCTGAAATGGTGGCGGAGGATTTCCACGGCCACCTGACTGGCGACTTCGCCGGCATTTTGTCCGCCGACGCCATCGGCGACGGCAAAGACACAGGCGTCTTCCAGCGCCAGGAAGAAATCTTCGTTCACCGGTCGTCTCGGATTCAGTCCCCGGTCGCAAACGACGCCATAGATGCCGCGTTTGAACGGGCGGGAGGACTCCAGCCGGATGTGATTGCGCTCCCCCATTCAGGCCCTCTGACGCGCTCTCTGCGAGAGCGCCATCAACACGCCGATGAGGGCGAAGGAGGTCACCAGCGACCAGCCTCCATGACTGACAAAGGGCAACGTGATGCCCGTCATCGGCAGAAGCTTGATGACCCCGCCGATGTTCACCAGCGCCTGAAAAACGAGAAAACAGGTCGCGCCGGCGGCGATCAAGCGGGTGAACATGTCGGTGACCGAGAGCGTTATTGTAATGCCCGCCAGCCCGAGGAGCAACAAGGCGCCGACCACGAGGACTCCTCCGATCCATCCCATCTCTTCGGCGATGGCGGCATAGATGAAATCCGATTCGGAGACGGGAACAGTCTCCGGCATTCCCAGACCGAGTCCCGTCCCGATCAGCCCGCCTTCGGTCAGGCCAAAGAGCCCCTGCATGAGCTGCAACGCTTGGTCGCGCCAGAGTTCATCGTTGCTGATTTTCCCCGGACCCGACGGACCGAAACGTTGAGCCAGGACCCGCTGCCACCATTCGGTCTGAGGATCGGGCGCCTGCCAGGTGCTGTGCCACAGATGCCACCGCACGAACACTCGAGGGGGAATCTTCCCCACCGCGTACGCCAGTAACCCAATCGCCAGAGCCAGAATCACTCCGTGCACAATCTGCGCCCGACGGCCGACGGCGATCAGATAGAGGGTGAAGTAAACGGTGAGAAAGACCATCAACTGTCCGAAATCGCTCAGCACGAAGAAGGGCAAAATGGCGAAAGCCGTCACGACCACCAGCGGCAGCACCGATCGTGCCGGGGGAAGATTCCACTGGGTGACCCGGATGACGCTGTAGGTGTCCACCAGAATCCCGGCCAGGCTGATGAGGAAGATGATCTTGCCGACTTCCCAGGGCGTCGTCTCCTCCAGAAGTTTTCCGCTCCGAGCCAGTCCGGCCACGATCAGCAGGGGAATGAACGCCGCGACGGCGAGCGTGACACTGTGTCGCTGCAGCCAGGAAAGGACGGACTCGCGGCGAAGGGCAAGGAAGCTCACGACCAGAGCCAGGACGGCCAGTGGCGGGGCATAGGTGGACGCCGAGGAGAAAAATTCCTGCGCCGTCACCGTCGTGCGCATGAGAGGGGGTGCCGAGACATCCGAGCCGATGCCGGGACTGCTCCCCGTCAGAATATCGCGCTTGGCCTCATCGTAAGCGGCTTCGATGGCCAGTGCCCGCCAGGCGCGAATCTTCGCCTTCCGGTGCGCCGTGACCAGGTCCTGCCTGCCCGCCAGCCGGGCGACATATTCGGGATCGCTGAAGAGCCGATATTGAGCGACCGATCCCACCGCGAAGAGGAGAAATGCGGCTGTGAAGATGGTCAAATTTCCCCGGTAGCGCGCCCCCCTGATGAGAACCACGAAGACGACGGACAGACCCATCAGCACCACGAGATTGCGTGCTACCGGCCAGAGACTCGGAGCATAGCCCCGCGAGAGACTGCTCAGATAGATCGCCCCATAGCCGCAGATCGAAGCGGCAATCACCAGCAGATGGATCAGAAGATGAGCTGACGGCTTATTCATCACTTCCGCTTTCTCGCAGACTGGAAAAGTCCGCGCGAGCTGTGACGCAGGCTTTCGGCCTGCACATTTTCGCAGACTGGAAAGTCTGCGCTACCTGTGTGGCTCCCTCATCCGGCGGATGCGAGCGAGGGAAGAATTTGACCCGGACCGGCGCGATGGACGGGCCAGAGCCTTCACCGGAGTCCCCGTCACGCGAACGATTCCTGCGGCGAGGGCTTCTTTGACGATCTCTGCAGCCATCGGTGCCGCTACCGCTCCGCCGTAGCCTCCGCCCTCAACAACGATGGCGTAGGCGATCTGCGGACGCTCGCTCGGTGCGAACCCGATGAACCAGGAATCCACCCGACGCCCGCCGGGAGTTTCGATTTGAGCTGTTCCCGTCTTGCCACCGGTGAGAATCCCCTGACGACGCAGTGAAGCGAATGCCGAAGCCGCCGTGCCCCCCGGCTGAGTCGTCACCGCCGTGAGCAAGGCTCGCATTCGCGCCGCCGTGGCGGCTGACAGCGGTCGCGCCAGAACGCGCGGCGGCTGAAGAAAATCCAGCCGGGGAGCCATCATCTCTCCTCTCGGATGGGCCACCGCTTGAGCCAGGAGCGCCATCTGCAGGGGCGTCACCTGCACAAAGCCTTGCCCATAGGACTCCAGCGCCACATCATAGGTCCCCATCGTTGAGGAAAGGACCAGCCGACTCACATTCGGGCTGAAGATGCGCTCAAATGAACGATCCCGATTGGTCCAGAGATCGTCGGCGAATTTCGGATCGCGGGCGCTCTCCGGCGCGGGATCAATATGGAAGCCGAAGCGTCGCGCCGTTTCCGCCAGCCGATCGGCTCCCAGCATCACGCCGAGTTGGGCGAAGTACTGATTGCATGAGACGCGCAATGCATCGGCCAGACCGATGCGTCCATGAACTTCACCGGGACCCCCGTCATCGTAGATGGGACGAGAAGATCCGCCCGGACGATAGCCCTCCCGCGAGCAGGTGAAGGTGAGATCTTTCCAGCCATTCTCCAGAGCGGCGACGGCGACCAGCGTCTTGAATGTCGAGCCCGGCAAGTAGTACTGTCGCACGGCGCGATTGATCAGTCGTTGAGCCGGATCGGAGACGAGCTGCTCCCACGCGGTATCATCCTCGACGGCGCGGGGATCGAACGTGGGCATGCTCGCCATGGCCAGGACATCCCCGTCCTCCACCGAGAGGACGACGACGGCTCCCGGTCTGCCCGTCCGCCGAAGCGCCTGTGCTGCCGCCCGTTGAAGTCGGGCATCGAGCGTCAGGATCACATCCTCGCCGACGAGGCGCGTCTTCCAGAGATCGGCCAGACGCCCGCGCCGAGGACGCAGAAGACTGTTGTAGGCCAGTTCCGCTCCTGAACTCCCCCGAACGAGCGTGTGATAGCCGATGATCGAAGCCGCATCCGGCCCCAGCGGATAATAGCGAGCGAGAGAGTCGCCCTCCAATCGGTAGCCCGCCAGCAGGCTCTCCTCTTCGATCCGCATCCGTTCGGCGGCCGACCTCTGCCTTTGCCGTGAGGAGGACTCGCCCAGCTCCTTCTTCCTTCGATCAAAAATCCAGCCGCGCAAGCCGATCTCCTCCAGCCGCCGATTGCGCTGATCATACAGGCGCTTGGATCGCGTGTAGCTTTCGTTCTCACCGAGCGGTCCGCTCACGAAGAAAGCCCAGTATCCGTGAGCGATCAGAACCACGATGCCGCTCACAATGAACACCGCGCGCAATCCGTTGAGCCAGCGCGTCACGGAGGCGGACAGAGGCGAAAGCGTCGTTTTTCCGGGAGCGGTGGGGGAGGTCCCCGTTCCCGGCTGAGGGGGGGGCCTCTCGGTGCGTCGCCGCTCCGCCCAGCACAGAAGTGCCGCCCGCCACACCGCCAGCACCAGAAGGACGAGAAAAACCAGACTCAGATACCGGGCGAGCACTATCATTGGCTGATCCTCAATCCGACGACGATGAGGAAAGGTCCTCGACGACAAGACGCACGGCGCCGAGCCGCACCTCATCCCCGGGCTGGATCCGACAGTGCGTCGTCACCCGTCGCTCGTTGACGAACGTCCCGTTGGCGCTGCCGCAATCGGCAATGATCGGCAACCCATCCGCACCGAGCGACAGGGTGGCATGGAAGCGCGAGAGGCTCTCATGGGCAATCACAATATCGTTGTCGGGGCTCCGACCAACGGTGAACCGCCCTTGAGGATCGAGCGTCTCCAGAGCGACTACAACGGTCTCATCCTCCAGCCGTCGCAAGCGCCATCGCGGCCAGTGACGCGCCTCCTCCTGATGATCTGCCTCGACAACGAACGACGAGGCGAGCTGGACATCAGCCAGAAGACTGACACCGAGCGCCCCCGTGACGGTGTAGCGGTGATCGGCGATGTACTGTTGGGCGATCTCTCGAACGACCGTCTCCAGATTTGCCCGACCGGCCTCATCGAGTCGGGTGTAGAGATCCACCGGGAGCCGAAGGGTGATCCGATTGGGCGCGATCCGACGAATTCCTTGCCGATCTGCTGCCAGCCGATGTTCAATCGCCTTCTGAACGGCGGGGATGAGGGCGGGCAGAGTCACTCCTTCGCTCTCGCGGCCGAGAGCACGATCCAGATACTCTCCCAGCCGATCCAGCCATTTTCGCACCGCTTCTTCCACTGCGCCTCTCCCGCCGCACCCGCTCGACCCATGCGACCGCCTCCGGTCGAGCGCATGGCAGGTCCCATCACGGATTCCCCTGCGGGCTGTGACGGAGACGGATCCCCCTGCTGCGTTTATTCCCCCATGACCTTGATGACGACGCGCTTCCGACGGCGACCGTCGAACTCCGCATAGAAGATCCGCTGCCAGGGACCGAGATCGAGCTTGCCTCCGGTGACGGGAATGATCACCTGATGGTGAATGAGCAAGCACTTCAGATGGGCGTCACCGTTATCCTCTCCCGTCTCGTGATGGCGATAGTCGCGCCCGTAGGGAGCGATCGTCTCCAACATGGCATCGAGGTCCTGGAGAAGGCCGTCCTCGTCGTCGTTGACATACACGCCAGCCGTCGTGTGCATGGCCGAGACGAGGACCATCCCTTCGGTGATGCCGCTGGCACGAACGGCTCGTTCGACATCCGCTGTGATGTTGATGTATTCGCGTCGCTTCCTGGTGTTGAAGACGAGATAGTCTGTATGTGTTTTCATGTCACTCAATATAGCGCAGACTTTCCCGTCTGCGAAAATGCGCCGCCTTAGGACACACTCGGCGATTCCTCGTTGCTACGGAGGGCAATCTGCGGCCTCTCCGGTTTGAGGATGAGAACGGCCAGAGGCGGCAGCGTGAGCGCGAGCGAATAGGGTCGGCCAAAAGCGGGAATCGGATCGGCCGTGACACCACCCGCGTTGCCGAGATTGCTCCCTCCGTAAAAATCGGAATCGCTGTTGAGGAGTTCTCGATAGAATCCCGCCTCGGGAACCCCCACGCGATAGTTCTCGCGGGGAACGGGGGTGAAATTGACGGCGATGACGAGAAAATCCGCCGGATCCTTCGCCCGGCGAAGGAATGTCAGGACGCTCGCCTCCCAATCGTGACAATCAATCCACTCGAACCCCTCGGGCTGAAAATCTCGCTCATAGAGGGCCGGTTGCGACCGGTAGAGGCGATTGAGGTCTCGAACATAGACCTGCAGTTTCCGGTGGAGGTCTTCCTCAAGAAGATGCCACTCCAGGCTCGACTGATGATCCCACTCCCGCCACTGGCCGAACTCTCCACCCATGAAGAGGAGTTTCTTCCCCGGATGCGTGTACATGTAGCCGTAGAGCGCTCGAAGATTGGCGAATTTCTGCCACCGGTCACCCGGCATCTTGTCCAGCAGCGAGCGCTTCCCGTGAACGACTTCGTCGTGTGACAGCGGCAGAACGAAGTTCTCCGAGAACGCATACATGAGCGAGAAGGTGAGATCGTTGTGATGATACTTCCGGTAGATGGGATCCCGCGACATGTAGGCAAGGATATCGTTCATCCACCCCATATTCCATTTCAAGCTGAAGCCGAGCCCGCCCGCGTAGGTGGGCCGCGAGACCATCGGCCAGGCCGTTGATTCCTCGGCAATCGTCACCACTCCGGGGTGCCGCTCGTGCACGACTTCGTTGAACTGGCGGAGGAAAGCGATGGCCTCGAGATTTTCCCGGCCGCCGTAGATGTTAGGTATCCATTGACCCGGAGGACGAGAATAATCCAGATAGAGCATCGAGGCCACGGCATCAACCCGAAGCCCATCGGCATGATACTTCTCCAACCAGAACAGCGCGCTCCCCAGGAGGAAGTTCCTCACCTCATGCCGCCCGTAGTTGAAGATGAGTGTGCCCCAATCCCGGTGCTCCCCTTGCCGGGGATCGGCATGATTATAAAGATGCGTTCCGTCAAAGAAGCTCAACCCATGATCGTCCCGGGGGAAGTGAGCGGGCACCCAATCGAGAATCACGCCGAGCCCGTGCTCGTGGAGCACGTTCACCAGATAGGCGAAATCGTCAGGGGTTCCCCAACGGCTCGTGGGCGCATAGTACCCGGTGACCTGATAGCCCCAGGACCCCTCGAACGGATGCTCCATCACCGGCAGCAGTTCGACGTGCGTGTAGCCCATCTCCGTCACATACGTGGCGAGCAGGGGGGCGAGTTCACGATAGCTGAGCGCACGGTTTCCCTCTCCCCGTCGCCACGATCCAAGATGAACCTCGTAAATGGCCATCGGAGCATCGAGGGCGTTTCTCTTCGATCGCTCGCTCATCCACTGTTCATCGGTCCAGACATGCCGGCCCGGACGAAAAACAATCGAAGCTGTACCCGGCGGACGCTCGTGAAAGAACCCGTAGGGATCCGCTTTCACAAACGGAGTGGGCGACAGATGCGAGCGAATCTCGAACTTGTAGAGTTCTCCTTCTCCAAGCTGGGGAAGGAAAAGTTCCCACACCCCGGACGATCCGCGAATCCGCATGGGATGACGGCGGCCATCCCAGCGATTGAAATCGCCGACGACGCTCACGCGCCGGGCATTGGGAGCCCACACGGCAAAATGGACGCCTTCGACCCCGTTGACCTGGCACAGATGAGCCCCAAGCTTCTCGTAGATCTGATAATGCTTCCCTTCTCCAAACAGGTGGAGATCGAACTCGCTGAGCAGCGGAGGAAAGCTGTAGGGATCATAAATCTCCCAGCTCCGCCCGCTCTCATCCGTCAGCCGGAGCCTGTAAGGGAAGGGGTCCTTGACCGGTATCACGGCTTCAAAGAATCCCTCTGGGTGAAGTCGCACCATCGGCCAGACGGCACCTGATGCGAGATCAATCACGCTGATGTCCGCTGCCTCCGGAGCAAAGGCGCGCACGGCTACAACCGGTTGCCCGTCGTATTCCACCCGATGCATTCCCAGAAGGTGGAACGGATCGGAATGCTCGGCGCGAAGAATCAGCTCAATCTCGATCGGCGGCGCCGTCAGGGTCTTCCCTCTTGTTTCAGCAACGTCTTCCACCCGGCAACCTCCCCTGGCATGCATCCGAAAGCTTTTCGCTGATCAAGGCCGTCAACGCGCCTGATTATAACCCACTGCCGCGATGCAACTGAAATCAGCCAAGTTGTTCCCAGCGCTCAGCCGATGCCCGGAAATGACGAAACATTCCCCGATAAACGTTTCGGAGGATGTAGTGCCGACTTTCGCGTCGGCGACTCCTGCGCCAGCCGCAGAGCATGCGCCCCACTGATCCGGGAGAATCGGCGACATCTCAACTCCTGTGGCTTCTTTCGGTGAACGAGAGTGGCGAGCGATTCGCGCGTGTTGTCGTTCCGGGAACGACCACAGGGGGCCTGCCGTTTGCTCTCCCTTCGGATCGCTGCCCGATCAGATCAGAGCTTCCCGGCCAGCATGAGGACGCCGATGAGGATGAAGGCGGTGGCGGCAATCTTCCGGAGATATTCCTCCGGGACGAACCGCACGAGGAGTTCTCCCCCGAGGACACCAAGGAGCGTTACCAGCACCATCGCCAGCGAGGCTCCGAGGAAGACGGCCAGGGGCGATTGCGTTCGGGAGACCATCGTAATGGCCGCCAGTTGTGTTTTGTCTCCCATTTCGGCCAGAAAGATGAGGGCGAAGGTCGAAAGCAGGGCGTTCCAGTTCATCGCGTCAGTTCCTCATACAAGAGTGATTCGGTGGACGCGCTGCGGACAACGGCCGGCGAGTGCGTCCCCACGATCGGTCGGCATTCTGTCCTCCGTTATCGTCCTGCACGCGGCCGGCCTCAGCCGCCTTGCCTTCCCGTATCGGCCACAATGACGCGGAGAAAACGACGTTTGCCAACCTGGAGGAGCCGTTCGCGGCGGTCTTCAAAGGAGACGACGGCGCGGGGATCGGAGCATCGCACGGTGTCCAGAGAGACGCCCCCCTGCTGGATCAGCCGTCGGGCTTCGCGGATCGAGGGGGCCAATCCGGTCGTCACCAGCAGCCGGGCCAGCTCGATGGTCGGTGTCGCCAGGGTGATCTCCACGACGGGAATGGTGCTCGGCAACTGGCGCTCGCGGAAGATCCGGTTGAATTCCTCCTCGGCGCGGGCCGCAGCTTCTGCCGAGTGGAATTCGGTCACCAGACGGCGGGCCAGTTGCGCTTTCAGATCGCGGGGATTGATGCGGCCTTCGTCGGCGTCGCGCCGCCATCGAGCCAGTTCCGCCAGGGGAACATCGGTCAGCAGTTCGTAGTAGTGCCACATCAGCTCGTCGGAGATGGCCATCGTTTTGCCGTAAATTTGATCGGGCGACTCGGTGATGCCGATGTAGTTGCCATAGGATTTCGACATCTTCTGCACGCCATCGGTGCCGATCAGAAGCGGGACGGTCATGACCACCTGCGGCGGTTGGCCGAATTCCCGCTGAAGATCCCGGCCCACGAGCAGATTGAACTTTTGATCCGTTCCTCCCATTTCCACATCGGCGCGCAGGACGACCGAATCGTAAGCCTGGGCGACCGGATAGAGCAGTTCGTGGAGGCTGATGGGACTGCCCTGATGGAGCCGCTTTTGAAAATCGTCCCGTTCGAGAATCTGCGCCAGAGTCACCCTGGCCGCCAGTCGGATCCAATCCTCGCTGCGGAGGGCTCCGAGCCATCGCGAGTTAAACTCGATGACCGTGCGGTCGGGATCGAGGATTTTGAAGACCTGGCGCTTGTAGGTCTCGGCATTGGCGGCGATCTCCTCCGCCGATAGTGGTGGTCGCGTCACCGACCGACCCGTGGGATCGCCGATCATCCCGGTGAAATCGCCGATGAGAAAGATGACCGTGTGGCCGAGGTCCTGAAACTGGCGCAGCTTGCGCAACACGACCGTATGACCGAGATGGAGATCGGGAGCCGTGGGATCGGCCCCCAGTTTGACGCGCAAGGGCTGACCGCTGCGGTTGGAGTGCTCGAGCTTGGCCTTCAGCTCGTCCTCCCGGATGAGATCAACCACACCGCGTTTGAGAAGCTCCAGTTGTTGTTCTATCTCCATCATCCCTGAGTCCATTGTCCTCACCGAGGGCCTTCTTCCTCCCCATGCACGCTGGCGTCTGCGTGAGCGGGCGCACACGACCGACGTCTCATTCGTCCTCAACGGATCACTGCCGGTTGCCCTCTCAGGATTTCCTGCGCAGCCCGCGTGACGACTTCGATCAGATGCGCCTCAGTGAAAAGCGCCTCGGGAAGTTCCTCGTAGGTCACCTCGAGGGTTTCCAGAGTGAAATGCCGACCATCGGGGACGCTTTCGACCTCGACACGTCGGATCGTCGGCTGACCCTCAACGGTGGTGATTTCGGTGAAGCGAGCGATGCGTTCTCGTTCCCCTCGGACGTTATAGAGTTCCACCATCATGGGCAGGAAAGTATCCTGCCGATAGAAGCCGACCATTCGCGGATAGTCTGATTCCCGATCGGCTTTCAAATGACTCTCCACCACATAGGTGGGCACGCCGTCAATGACCTGCACCCCGGTGAGGGTGTGGTCATAGTTGTAGAGTTCTCCCCCGATCAATTCCTGAACCGAGACGCTCACCCCTTTGTAGCTCAGTCGCCGTCCCGTCGAGAGTCTGACGATCCGTCTCAATCCGGGGAGGTAGGAAATCACGTCGGTCTTCTGCCCCGGGCGCTCGATGACGAGCACGGCCTGCTTGCTTTCGCTCACAGGCGAGACGATTTGCATGAAGGTGCGCGTTTCGTCCGCCGACGGTCGGTGCAGGACGCGAACGAGAATTTCTTCCGGCGCTGCTTCATCGCCGGGGAAGGAAATCTTGATTCGGGCGGAGAAAGGACGGCGGGAGAATTGCTGCCGGAATCGCTGGATGACGTCCTCACCGCTGATGGCCGGCAGAGGAGATTCCTCGTGCGCGGCTCGTCGCTGACACTGCGAAGCCAGAAGCGCCACGAGCACCGCTCCGACCACCATGACAACCCGCTGTTTCACGCCCCCAAGTGTAACATCAGCGTCGGAAGAGGTTCAAACCAACGAGCGGATGAGCGACGAGAGCCGGAAGCACAAACAGATTCGAGAGCAGTGACACGAAGACGGTCATCGCGGCCAGCAAGCCTTCGATCCGAATGGGGGGGAATGTCGAGAGCCCGAAGATGACAAACGCGGCGATCAGCGTGAGGTTGGCGACGAGAATAGGCGGACCGGCGTGAAGCAGCGCCCGATGCAGCGCGATGTCCGGTTCGATTCCCCGCCGCCGCTCATCCCGATACCGCCACAGAAGATGAACGGCGTTATCCACAGCCAGCCCGAGGACGACGCTCGCCACCAGGCTCGTGTTGATGTCCAGAGAAATTCCCGTCCATCCGAGAACCCCGAAAAAGAGGAGGATCGAGAGGGCGTTGGGAATGAGCGCCACCATCGCCGCATTCGACGAGCGAAAGAGAGCGACCATCATGAACCAGACGAGCGTCAGCGCCACCGTCAAACTGCGCGATTGCTGACGCGCCACATCATCGGCCGTTCGATTGAGTAGCACAAACAAGCCCGTGGGATGAACGGTCATCTCGGCGAGATTGGCCCGCGCCCATCGCTCAATGCGAGCAAGCACCCGGCTCATTTCTCTCGAACCGAAGAGATGGGACCTCACGAGAATCACGGCCTGCGATCGCTCCCGGTTCATCAGGTGACGCGCCATGTCATCTTGCGAGAGTAGATCGGCGAAGATATTTTGCACGCGCTCGCGATTGTCGGGAATGATCGCTTGCGCGGGATCGCCCGACGCGAGAGCCTGATTGACCTCGATGACCAGATCGGCGATGGAAAACGTCGTGTCAATCCCCGGCTGGGCTTCGATCTGGCGCTGAAGCTCGACGATTCGCGCGAGGATCTCCGGCCGTTCGAGGGCTCCGCGTCTTCCGGCGTCAACCAGAAGATGAAACGAGGCTACGCCAGCCAGCTTCTCGTGAAGGAAGCGAGCGGCCGCGTGCAGCTCCGACCGAGAGGGATGAAAGCGCAGGTAATCGGTATTGATCTCAATACGCGTGAGGCCGATCACGCTCACCAGCGTCACAAGCACGGTGACCCTATAAATGGCCCGCCGTCGGCGCATGACGAAGTGGGCGATCCTCTGCGACAGATGCGCTAGCCTCTCCGCCGTTGAGGTGACCGCCCGCAGGTGAAGGGGCGCAAGCACCAGAACAGCGGGAACGAACGCGAGAGCCAGGAACAGCGCGATTCCCACGCCACAGGCGGCAAACACGCCCAGGTCCCGCGACGTGGGAATCCCTGTGAAAATTAGCGACGTGAATCCCGCCATCGTCGTCGTGGCCGACACAATGACCGGCCACTGAATGAAGGCCAGCGCCTGACGCAAACGGTCGCGCCAGAGCCCGAGCGGTGCCTCCGGCCCGGAGAATGTCAGCGAATCGGTTTCCTCGGACGACGTCGCCTCACTCGGTCTGTTATCCCGAACGAGAGAGCCCTGTCCGATCTCCCGAATGAATGGAGGCTCGCCGGGAAAATCTCCCGTCTGCCAGCAACGATGGAGCACATGAATGACATAGGAACCGGCAATTGCCATCAGGATCACCGGCAACGTCAGGGTGCTGACGGTGATGGGCCGTCGCACAAGACTCATGACGGCCAGCGTCAGGAGGACGGACAGAGCCACCGTCCCCAACGGCAAGAGAACCCCTCTCAACCGGCCAAAGGTGAGGGCGAAAGCGATCACCACCAGACCCAGCGACACCGGCAGCAATCTAAGTAAATCCCGCATCATGCTCCGCGAGCCGCGATACTCCATGATGGGTTCCCCGGCGATGTAGACGTCGTCAGGGCCGGCCACGCTGCGGGCCACGCGATACATTTCTTCGGTGATGGCGATGTCGGCCGTTGGCGAAAGAAAGATCGTGATCGCCGTCGCCCGACCATCGTCAGAAAGGAGATTGCGTCGCAGCAACCGATGGCCGAGCGCCCGCCGGCGGATGGTGCGAAGTTCGGCGGGGGAGGGATTCGGCGGGAGCAGAGTTTTCACCTCAAGGGCGCCGCCGACGCTCTCAATGGTGGGGATGTTGGTGAGGCTGATGACGCGCTCGACCCCGTTGAACTGTTCGAGCCTCCGGGTCAGCTCCCGCAGCCGCATCAAAAAATCGGGAGAGAACACGTCGCGGGTGTGAAGACCAATGACCAGCAGCCGATCGCTGCCGAAAATTCGCTGCGCCTGAGCATAGAGACGACGGGCCTCGTGACTTTCGGCAATGAGCGTATCGGGCGAGCTGTCAAACTGCATGCCCTGGCGAGCGAGTTGAACGAGTGAAAGAAGGGCCAGGCCCAGCACCAGAGCGATCACCGCCCGGGGTCGAGCGAGGGTTCTCGCAAGAAGAGGGCTCACGACCTCATCCTTACCGTTTGGCGGGACCGTCCCGTCAGGGGGCGTGGCCGAGCGAATGAACGGCCACGGCCTCGACGGTTGGTGCTCCACGCCGTGATGAATGTTGGACCGACCGCGTCACCCTCACGTATTGGCCGGTTTTTCCGTGAGCGTGAGCGTCAGTGTGAGTCGCTGGCGCCCACGGTAGATCACGGCCGGGATAGTGTCGCCGGGACGATGGCGATTCATCACCCGGTTAATATCGTCCAGAGTCGTGATCCTCACGCCATCAAGCTCGTAGATGATGTCGCCGCCAAGGTAATAGATGCCGCGTCCAATGCGCACCGGCTGGCGTCCGCCACGAATGCCGGCTCGATCGGCCGCCTCTCCGGAGATGACCTCTGACACCATGACGCCGGATCGAACCGGCAGGTCCAGTTCCTCGGCCAGACGCGACACCGGATAGGGCAGGGCAATGATTCCCAGCCAGGGGCGAGTCGCTCGACCCCGGGCAATCAAATCGGGCACAATGCGCTTGGCCAGATTGACCGGGATGGCAAAGCCAATCCCCACGCTGCCCTCCGAGGGCGTGAGGATTTGACTGTTGACGCCGATCATTTCACCCTGGGAGTTGAGTAACGGGCCGCCGGAATTACCGGGGTTGATCGAGGCGTCGGTTTGAATGGCTCCCTCGATGAGTCGGCCATTGCGGGCGCGAATGGGGCGTCCGAGGGCACTGATGATGCCGCGTGTGAGCGTCTGACCGATGCCGAAGGGATTACCGATGGCCAGAACCTTCTGCCCCACCATCAACCGATCGGAATCACCCATCTTCACGACGGTGAGTTTCTCTCGCGGCGCGTCAATCTTAATGACCGCCAGGTCGGTATCCGGATCGGTCCCCACCACGCGAGCGCGATATTCGCTGCCGTCGGCCAGCGTGACAAACAACCGCTCGGCCCGCTCGACAACGTGATAGTTGGTCAGAATGTGACCCTGCGTGTCAATGATCGAGCCCGACCCGCCACCTTCTTCGGGATAGACGGCGAAGAAGTCCTGAACCATCGTGATCGTGCGGATGTTAACCACTCCCGGCGAGGCACGGCGATAGACCTCGATATTGTTCCGCTCATCCTCGATCAGCGCTGCTGCTGAAGAACTCGCCGGTTGCTCCCGCTCCGGCGATTCAAAGGTGATGGCGGGCTTATCCAGCCAGCGGTAGTAGCCGATGACCAACCCCGCCGCCAGAAATGCCGAGAGAAAGCTGATGAGCACCAGATGTTTGAACGAAAGACGATACATAAATCCTCCACCGCCTGTGATGTGCGAGTGTGGCGCAGGCCTTCAAGCCTGCGCTCTCCCGCAGACTGGAAAGTCCGCGCCACTTGTGGCGCGGGCTTTCGAGCCTGCCGTTTTCATCAGATTTTTCCCAGCTCATTATACGTCTCCGGTCGGCGGTCGCCAAAGAACTTCCAGACGTGACGCACTTCACGGGTCATGTCAAGGTCAAGTTCCGCCATCGGCGGTTCATCTTTATCACGGCTGGTTTCGGCAGCAGTAGTCATCGCTTTGAAGATCGTGCCATCATCCACCAGGAACACGCCGGGATAGGCCCGGAAGAGTTTGAAACTCGTCACGCCTTCCTGATGAATGAGCCGTTTGAGTTCCGGCAGCCGCTCAGCGGGCAGATCGGTGACGATGAGGTGGAAACTGTAATCAATGGCCGGCTTGCCGTTGGCCTTCTGGTGCCAGTTATCGAGCGCTTGCGTGAGCGACTGGCCTTTATACCGGACGGCGAAATCAATGATCGGCGTCCCCCCATGAGCGGCTGCGATGCTTGCCGTGCGAAAAATCATCCGAGGACATGGTCCCGCCTGAGGGAAGTTCCATCTCGCACCTTCTCGCTCCGGGGTCAGACACGGTAGGGGGCTTAGCCTACCACTCTCATGCGGGTTGCCATTCTCCCTTCTTCGCATCGGCGATTGCTCTCGGAGCAGGCGAAGGGATATACTTCGCCCGCCTTGCGTCATGAGGCGTTCCACTTCGCCTGGTTGAGGGAGTCACGTTTGTGATACGACGGAGGAGGACGATGCCGGCACGGGAAATGGCAGCCGCGACGAAAGCTCTGAGTCTCGGAGAGCGTTGGTTTCACTTGAGCGAATATGGAACGACGATCAAGCGCGAAATCCTCGCGGGCGTGACGACGTTTCTCACCATGGCCTACATCATCTTCGTCCAACCCGCCGTGCTGAGCGCGGCCGGGATGGATTTCGGCGCCGTGTTGATCGCTACATGCGTGTCGAGTGCGGCGGCCACGCTCCTCATGGCCTTTTTAGCCAACTACCCCATCGCCGTAGCTCCGGCGATGGGCCACAACTTTTTCTTCGCCTACACGGTTGTGTTGACCATGAAGGTGCCCTGGGAGGTCGCCCTCGGCGGTGTGGCGATCGCGGGAATCGTCTTCATCCTCACGGCCGGATTTGGCCTTCGGGAGCGGGTGATCACGGCCATCCCGGAATCGCTCAAACACGCCATCGCGGTGGGGATCGGCTTGCTCATCGCTCTGATCGGCCTGGAGTGGGCGGGTGTGATCGTGGCGTCTCCAGGAACACTGGTGAAGCTCGGCAGGTTGACGGACCCTCCGACAATGCTCTCGCTGTTCGGGTTGACGGTGATGGCGATGTTGTTTGCCCGTCAGGTTCGGGGAGCGGCTTTGTGGGGCATTCTCGCCACGACGGCCGTCGGGCTGGCACTGGGACTCGTTCGCTATCAGGGACTGGTTGGTCGGCCTCCTTCGCTCGCGCCCACCTTTCTCAAGCTCGATATCGCGGGGGCCTTTCGTCCCGATATGATCGAGGTGATTTTCGTCTTTTTCTTTCTCGCTCTCTTCGATTCCGTTGGCACGCTCGTCGGCGTCGCCCAGCAAGCGGGACTGATGCAGAACGGCGTCCTGCCGCGAGCGCGTCAGGCGCTGCTGGCCGATGCCATCGGAACGGTTGCGGGAGCGATGCTGGGAACCTCGACGGTGACGGCCTATATCGAGAGTGCCACCGGAGTCTCGGCCGGTGGACGGACGGGATTGGCTAACGTCACGACGGCCGCGTTGTTTCTTCTCTCGCTTTTCTTTTATCCGCTCGTCAAAATGATCGGCGGGGGCTATCCGGCCGATGGCGGAATGACGCTCTATCCGGTCATTGCTCCTGCGCTCGTGCTCGTCGGCACGATGATGATGAAGGGCGTCAAGCTCATTCCCTGGGATGATATGACCGAGGCCATCCCGGCATTTCTCACCATCATCCTCATGCCGCTGGCCGTCAGCATCACAGATGGTATCGCCTTCGGATTCATCGCCTATGCCGTGCTCAAGCCCGTGGCGGGTCGCGGGCGCGAGGTTCACTGGTTCATTTACCTCTTTGCCGTCCTGTTCCTCGTTCGCTATATCGCATTGACGTGAATCGCCCCGCTTCGCAGCAGACGAGCGATCGGGAGGACGACCAAGCGCATTTTTGCGACACCGGTGTCAGGGCAAAGGCTCCTCCCCTGCTGGTCCCCTTTCCTGGTGCGGGGCGGTATGCTCTGAGCCGTTACGAAGGGAAGGGAATCGGCCTTTA
>DATLZR010000150.1 GCA_035573895.1 Blastocatellia bacterium
CGATTGGCCATGCTTGCTGCTCTGGTTTTAGGCGTGGTGGCGACAAGCAGTCCGGCTCACGTCCCTCATCCATCATCGCCGCAAAAAGGCAGCCTCACGGGCCGTGTCATTGACCTTGTGACGCAGGAGCCGGTGCGAGAAGCGCGCGTGGAGATAGCGGGAACTCCCCATCATGCGGTTACCGATCAGGACGGCACATTCGCTCTGCCGCTGGAAGCAGGTACGTATCAGGTGCGCATCTCTCGAGCTGGATATCGCGAGCAGGTGGTCACGCAGGTCGTGGTTCGGTCCGGGGAAACGACGCCGTTGGACATCGCTTTGAGTCCCGAGGGGATGACACTCGGTGAAGTCGAAGTGAAAGCAGCCGGAAGCAATGGCACTGATGAGATCGCCCTTTTGGCCGAACGAAAAGCCGCTGCCGTGGTGAGCGACGGCCTCAGCATCCGGGAGATGAAGCGGGATACTCATTCGGATGCAGCCGGCGTGCTGCAGCGCGTCCCCGGCATCTCCGTTGTTCAAAACAAGTATGTCTACGTGCGCGGTCTGGGTGAACGCTACAGCACAACGGTATTCAATGACGCCCTTCTGCCAACCACGGAGCCGGATCGGCGCGTCGTGCCGATGGATCTCATCCCGGCGAATTTGCTCGACGCGGTGACCGTGCTCAAGTCATTTACGCCTGACCAGCCGGGTGAATTCTCCGGCGGCGTAGTGAAGATTCGCGCCATTGAATTTCCTTCCTCGGCGACGCTCAAAGTCTCGGCCTCCCTCGGCAGCAACTCGCTGACGACGTTCAAAAGCTTCCTCACCTATCCGGGGGATCGGCTCGACTGGCTGGGTTTCGGGGGAGGGCGGCGGGCACTGCCGGAGATCATTCCCCGCGATCGCCGTCTGCTTCGGGGGAACATCATTGTGCCGGGGTTCACGGCCGAACAGCTTCAAACCTTTGGGCGCGCTTTTGAGAACATCTGGAGTCCCCGTCCCGATACCGCCGGACCGAACCAGAGCTACAGCCTGTCGGGCGGGATGAGCCGGGGGCGATGGGGAGTGGTGGGGGGCTTCATCTACACGACCGCCTTTCAGAACACGACCGAAGATCGCCTTTACTACGTCATCGGCGCGGAGAATCGTCTTGTGCCGAGAAGCGTCTTCGCCCGCAAGGACTTCCTCCGCCAGCAGGGACTCGAACCGAGCCTGCGAGCCCTGATTCCCGAAGACCTCCTCGCCGAAGACCTCCTCCGGGGCTATCGCTCCAGCACCAACACTGTGCGACTGGGGGCGACGGCCAATGTCGCCTACCGACTGGCGGGGAACCATAAGCTGTTCGTCAGGAACTTCTTCAGCCACGAGGGAACCGACAGCAGTCGCGTCTACCGGGGATGGTACGAGAGTCGCGCAACCATCATCAACGACGAACGACTGCGCTATCTGGAAGAAGGCGTCTACGCCGGTCAACTGTCCGGCGACCACGTCATCCCCTCGCTCAGCAATAGCGTGGTGACGTGGCGGTTCACCTATTCGCGGGCGACGCTGGATGAGCCCGATCTGCGCGAATCCATCTACGAATACGATCGCTCCATCGGCCGATTCCGATTCTTCAGCCAGTTGCAAAGCGGACTCCGCCTGTTCAACACGATGAGGGAAAATATCCGCGAACCGGCTCTGGACTGGAGCCTGTTCATGCCGACCGGTCGGACGACCATCGCGCTCAAAGCCGGAGCGTCCTGGAGTAATCGGGATCGAGGATTTACGTCCCGGCGATTTCGGTTTATTGCCCGGGGAGCGTCGGGAATTGATTTTACCGCTCCGATAGAAGAGCTTCTGGCCCCGGCAAACATTCGGCCCAATGGGTTCGAGATCTTTGAAGAGACGCGGCCCACCGATGCCTACGAGGGCATTCATGACATCGCCGCCGGCTACGGCATGGTGGATGTGGCGCGGCCGAAGTGGCGAATCATCGGGGGCGTTCGAGCCGAACGATCGCGGCAGATCGTCACCACGTTCAATCCCTTCAACCGAACGCTCAATCCCGTTCGCGCCGATCAGGATCAGACCGATTGGATGCCGAGTCTTGGTCTGGTCTATAGCGTGACGCCCACGATGAATCTCCGAACCGGATACAGCCGGACGGTCGCCCGACCCCACTTTCGCGAGCTGAGTCCTTTTGAGTTCACCGATGTCACCGGAGGCCCCTCGGCAGTGGGCAATCCTGCGCTGGTTCGTACCACCATCACCAACGTGGATGCCCGCTGGGAGTGGTTCGTGGGCGCTCAGGAGTTGATCGCGGTCAGCTTTTTCGCCAAACGGCTGGTCAATCCCATCGAACCCGTCATCCAGCCCTCCAATGAGGTGACTATCGTCTCTTATCGCAATGTGCCTCGGGCGACCAACTGGGGATGGGAGATCGAGGTGCGAAAGAATCTCGGCGTGCTGTCGGCTCGCCTGACGAACCTGAGCCTTCTCGGCAACTACACCTATGTTCGATCTCACGTCACCATCGGACCGCAGAACCTGTCAGTTGTCACCTCGTCGGAACGACCGCTCGTCGGACAATCGAAAAACGTCTTCAACGGCATTGTGCATTACGAGATGCCCCGTTGGAAGCTGGAGGCCCGCGCGCTCATCAATTTCGTCGGTGAACGGTTGAGCGAGGTGGGCGCCTTCGGCCTGCCGGATATTGTCGAGGAAGGATACCCCAGCCTGGACGTCTACGTCTCCAGGAGATTCCTCGGCGAGGCGCAGAAACTGGAGGTGCGATTTTCAGCCGAAAATCTCCTGGACCGTTCGGTTCGCTTCATTCAGGGATCTTTTCCTTACTGGTTTTACCATCGAGGCCGCACGTTCAGCATCGGCGTGTCGTACTCGATTTTCTAAATCTCAACAAGGAGGGAAGCCATGAGGCAAAATCGTATGATCCGTCTGACAGGGCTTATCTTGGCTCTGATCGTGGAGGTCGTTCTCGTTCCCTGGGGGGAGGCGCGTGCGCTGGCTCAGGGGAATACCGTCATCGTGCAGGGGGACATCACTCAAGACACGACCTGGACACCGGATAAGGTCTACGTGCTCAGCGGAGCTGTCTTTGTTCGAGCCGGAGCGACGTTGACCATCCTTCCGGGCACCACCATTCGTGGATTGGACCGCAGTTTCCTGGTCATTGATCGAGGGGCGAAGATCATGGCCGAGGGAACGCCGACGAACCCGATTGTCTTCACCAGCGCGCAGGAACCGGGCTCGCGGAGTCCGCGCGACTGGGGAGGCGTGTGGATTAACGGTCGCGCTCCCATTAACGTTCCCGGCGGTGAAGACATTGGCGAAGCCGGGCTCACGGGCGTGTACGGAGGTAACGACCCCAATGATTCCAGTGGCGTCATCCGCTACGTCCGCGTCGAGTTCGCCGGATTCCCCATCGCCCCTGATCGCGAACTCAATAACCTCACCTTCGCCGGCGTCGGAGCGGGAACGGTGGTGGATCATGTGCACGTCAATCGAGGGGCCGATGATGGCGTGGAGTTTTTCGGCGGCACGGTCAACGTGAAATACATCCTCGTCACAGGTCCGGGAGACGATGGATTCGACTGGCAAACCGGATGGACCGGCAAGGCGCAGTTCGTCGTCATCCAGATGGACGGGGAAGTGGACCCGGCGGTGGATCGCGGGATCGAGGCGGACAATAACGAGCAAAACAATTTGCTCACGCCGATCTCCAATCCGACGCTCTATAACTTCACCCTGGTTGGCGATCCCCGACAGGGGGTTGGGGGCGGCGCCGGCATTGTCCTGCGACGCGGTACGGCCGGCACGCTGAGGAATTTCATCGTCATGGGCTTCAAGCAGGCCGGCGTTGACATTCAGGGAGAAATAAGCCAGTCGCTGGCCGCCAGTGGACGGCTCAGCATCGCGAACTCCCTCTTTTTCATGAATTCTCCCAATTTCGCTGCGGGTCGCACGACGGACCTCTTGAGCGCTTCGCAAACCGCACTGGTCGTGGATCCTCGCCTTCGAGACCCATTCAATCGGCGTCGTCCGGACCTGCGTCCGGCTGACCTCTCTCCAGCGCGCGACAGGCAAATGGTCGCGGCCCCTCCGACGGACGGTTTCTTCGAACCGGTGAACTTCCTCGGCGGCGTCAATCCGGAGAATGATTGGACGACGTCGGCCTGGATCCAGATTAATCTCAACTGAGACATTGCGAGAGAATACCGGAGAAACCGTGCGAGACCATCTCCTCGGCATCTGGCGGAAGATCGTGGCTCAGGCTGTGGTCGGGGTTCTCGCTCTCACTCTTGGGCTTTCGCCGGGCTGCCGGACGGCCGGCCACGCGCCTCGGTCGCTTCAGTTCGCTCAGCCGACGGCCGAGGCCGTGGCCGCTGAAGTTCTTCAAGCGCTGGCCACCCGTGACGCCGGACGGCTCGAGCGTCTGCTCGTCACCCGCGACGAATTCTGTTCCTTCGTGTGGCCCGAACTCCCCTCGCGTGACATCCCCAATCTCACCTGCGACTGGGTTTGGGAGGCATTCGAGCCGATGAATCGGGCCAAAAGCGCCGAGCTTATGGCCACTCACGGTGGTCGGCAGTAT
The DNA here is from genome assembly GCA_035573895.1 of Blastocatellia bacterium. Lineage (NCBI taxonomy): Bacteria > Pseudomonadati > Acidobacteriota > Blastocatellia > Blastocatellia bacterium. The sequence goes on from DATLZR010000150.1 coordinate 4,577, forward strand.
CATCTGGTCCGTCTGACCTGTGCTGGTCACTCGTCCTACAGGACATTCACCGTGCATGAAAAGCCTCGCGTGACCATCAGGGACACGAGCGGCAGAGAACACGACCTCCGGCTCTTCGGTTCGGTGCTCCAGCTCGGTAATCAGTTCAAACTTCTCAGCTTTGGTGAGGATTGAGGGAAGATGGTTTGGCCCGGGCTAGGGCGGGGGGCGAGGGAGGTGAGACGACATTTTACACAAATTTCACCTCGCATTTACCGGGCTTTAACAGCCCTGGTTTATCCTGACCCGCTGACAGTGAGAGCACGATGATGGAGCGGCAGAAACGGCCTCGACTCTCCACCGAGGGGCGAAATCTTTCTGAGTGTTCACTCGGGCGGCGTTTCCCCTGCGATCCCACATATCCTGCGGACACGAGGGAAAGAGTCGGGATCAGAAAGGGGCTGCGCCTTCTCCTGCTGGTGATTGTCCCGTTGCTCATGAGCTTTCCCGGTTGCACGCGACAGCAACCTGGATCCGGAGAAGCCAATCGGGCCGTCACCATCAAAGGCTCGGATACAATGGTTATTCTCGGCCAGCGCTGGGCGGAATCCTATATGCGTCGTCATCCGGGAACAACTCTCCAGGTGACCGGCGGCGGATCGGGTACGGGCATTGCTGCGCTGATCAACGGCACCACCGATATTGCGCAAAGTTCGCGTCCGATGAAGCCGAGCG
>DATLZR010000151.1 GCA_035573895.1 Blastocatellia bacterium
CCACCCGCCGACGAGCGAGAAAACGGCCAGCACCCAGAGGGGAATCGTCATCACCGGCGGTGATTCCCGCACCGTCAGGGGAGCGGCTGCCGTCCCGTGATGAGCGAATCGCTCCTCGCCCTCGAACGTCATCACCATCAATCGCGTCATGTAAACGGCTGTCACCAGGGCCGTGACAAATCCGACCGCCCAGAGAAGCTTGCCCCAGGGCTCCGGCAGCGTCGTCGTCGTGAACGTTCGCCAGAGGATTTCGTCCTTGCTGAAGAAGCCGGCGAAGGGGAAGACGCCCGCCAGCGCCAGCCACCCGAAGATCATCGTCCGGTAGGTCGTCGGCAGGTGTTTTTTCAACCCGCCCATCTGCCGCATGTCCTCGTTGTGATGAAGAGCGATGATGACCGATCCGGCGCCGAGGAAAAGAAGCGCCTTGAAAAACGCGTGCGTGACAACGTGAAAGATCGCCGCGCTGAAAGCTCCCACGCCGCAGGCCAGGAACATGTAGCCGAGCTGTGAGATCGTCGAATAGGCCAGGACTTTTTTGATATTGGATTGAGCCAGACCGACGGTCGCCGCCCACAACGCCGTGAGACACCCCACGACGGCGACCACCGCGAGCGCCGTCAGTGAGCGGGCGTAAATCTCACTCGTGCGGGCGACCATGTAGACGCCCGCCGTCACCATCGTCGCCGCATGAATCAAGGCCGAGACCGGCGTCGGCCCGGCCATCGCATCGGGAAGCCACACGGCCAGGGGAATCTGAGCGCTTTTGCCCGTCGCCCCGACAAACAGAAGCACTGCAATGGCCGTCATAACGCCCATCTCGCCCAGCCCTTCGGGCGCCGGAAACCGAGCCTGAACCGCCTGAGCCACGTCGGCGAATCGAAGCGTGCCAAAGGTCGAGAAGACGAGAATGATCCCGAGCGCAAATCCCACGTCGCCGATGCGGTTGACGATGAACGCCTTCTTAGCAGCATAGCTGGCGTAGGCGGTTCGGAAGTAATGCCCGATGAGAAGGTAGGAGCACAATCCCACACCCTCCCAGCCGACGAACATCACCAGGAAATTGTCGGCGAGCACGAGCGTGAGCATCATGAACATGAACAGGTTCATGTAGGCGAAGAATCGGGCATACCCGCTGTCGCCGCGCATATAGCCGACGGCGAAAACGTGAATCCAGAATCCCACGAAGGTGACAAAGAGGATGTAAATGCCCGACAGCGGATCGAGGCGAAACTGGAACGGAGCCACGAAGCTTCCCGATTCAATCCAGTGGAAGAACGTTTCGGTGATCACCCGCTCGTCGGGCGGAAGCGGGAGCAATCGGGCGAAGAAGAGATAAAAGGCCAGCGCCATTGCCAGCCCGACCGATCCGCAGCCGATGAGCGCGATGACGCGCTCGCTCAGGCGTCGCCCGAGCACGCCGTTGAGCCCGGCAGCGATGAGCGGAATAAGAACGAGTGCCGTCATGCTGTCTCCCCCCGAGCGCAGGCTTCTCCCGTTCGCACCTTCATCGCAAGCCGCACACTCCGCGTTTCACTAGAGCTTCAACAAACTCGCTTCATCCACGTTCAGTGTCTCCCGGTGGCGGAAGAGCAAAATGACAATGGCCAGACCGACGGCCGCTTCGGCCGCCGCCACCACCATGACGAAGAAGACCAGGACCTGACCGTCCACCTGACCGAAGGCATGAGAAAAGGCGACCAGCGTGAGATTGACCGCATTGAGCATCAGCTCGATGCCCAAAAGGATCGAGATGATGTTCCGTTTGACGAAGACCGCGACCGCTCCGATGGTGAACAGGACCGCGGCCACGGCCAGATACCAGGAGATCGGAACCATGAGCGCTTCACTCCCTCCGCGCGAGAATCACTGCCCCGATGGTGGCGATCAGGATCAATACCGATGTCACCTCGAAGGGCAGGAGGTACCGGGTGAAGAGTTCCCGACCGACGGTCGCCGTCACGCCGACATCCTGGCCCGACGGGAGCGGGTTGGTGGGAAACTCCTTGAGAATATAGCCGATCTCGCCCACCAGCAGGGCGGCAAAGGGGATGGCCAGCCATTTGAAATACGGACGACGATCCAGCCGCGTCTCCTCCACCCGCACGTTGAGCAGCATGATGACGAAAACAAACAGCACCATGATGGCTCCGGCGTAGACGATGACCTGAATGACGGCGATGAAATACGCGCCGAGCAGGACGTAGAGTCCCGTGAGCGCGCCGAGGGCCACGAGCAACGACAGGGCACCGTGCAGCGGATTGCGCCGCACCAGCAGATTGAGCGCAGCTCCGATGGCGACACCGGCGAAGATGAGAAAGAAGACTCGTTCCATCGCCCGTTCCCCTTCCCGGCTACGCGGCCAGAGCGATCGCCGAGGAGATGAAGATGTTCAGCAGCGCCATCGGCACGAGAAATTTCCAGCCGAAGGCCATGAGCTGATCGTAGCGGAATCGCGGCAGCGTCGCCCGCAGCCAGATATAGATGAAGATGAAGATGGCCGTCTTCGCCCCGAAGTAAACCACACCGAGCAGCGGCCACCGATCCACTCCCGGCCCGTTCCACCCTCCGAGAAAGAGCGTCGTCGCCAGCGCCGACACGGTGAACATATTGGCATATTCGGCGACAAAGAACATGGCGAACTTAGTGGCGCTGTATTCGGTATGGTATCCGGCGACCAGTTCGGTCTCGGCTTCCGGCAGGTCGAAGGGAACGCGATTGGTCTCGGCCACCGCCGCAATGAAAAACAACAGGAAGCCGAGCGGTTGATACCAGAAGACGTGCCAGCGGGGAATGAAGCCAAAGTAGGTGCCCGATTGCGCCCGCACGATCTCCACCAAATCGAGCGATCCCGCCTGAATGAGAACGCCGACCACCGAGAGCGTCAGCGCCAGCTCGTAACTGATCAGTTGCGCCGCCGACCGCAGTCCTCCGAGCAACGAATACTTGCTGTTGGACGACCAACCGGCGAGGACGATGCCGTAGACTCCCAGGCTGCCCAGAGCGAAGATATAGAGGAGTCCCACATCAAGGCTCGTGATGTGAAGCGCGATGCGCCGACCCAACAGCTCGATGCTCTCGCCAAAGGGAATCACGGCATAGGTCATCAGAGCGGGAATGAGGATGATCATGGGAGCCAGCGTGAAGAGGATGCGATTGGGCGTCGTGGGCATGACATCTTCTTTGAACAGGAACTTGATGAGGTCGGCCAGCGGTTGCAAGAGTCCCCAGGGGCCCACCCGGTTGGGTCCATAGCGGAGTTGAATCCACCCCAGCACCTTTCGCTCCAGCAGCACGAGGTAGGCCAGGACCGTGAGGATAACAAAGAGCACGATGACGATCTTGAGTGTCGCTTCGATGACCAGGTCCATATCCGTCTCTCTTCTCTCGACGAGACCCGCTTCCGCGCCCGCCCTTCACCGAGTCCCGGCATCCACCGGCGCATCCCAGCCAAAGGCCGCCCGCAGCAACGGGACGTGCTCGGTGAGCGTCCCCGGTTCAAAGAGTCCCGTTCCCAGAGGAGCCGGCTCGGTGATTTTTTCCACCGAGAGATCAATGGCCTCGACGGCGACCTGCAGTCGTTGGATAAGCTCCTGCCGATCACTTTCTTCCAGTGGGACGAGAGGCCGCATCGTTTTCACCGCACTCTCCCGATCCAGTTGAGCGAAGGTGATTCCTTCGTAGCCGGGGACATGACTTGTGATCTCGCGGAAGATATTGGTGACCGAGAGGTGATATCCGAAATCCCGTCCCATCCGATGAACGATCTGGTCAATGATCATCCAATCCGGTCGTCGGTCGCCTCCGATGTCCAGAGCGCGCCGAATGCGCTGAACCTGGCCGCCGTTGTTGGTGAAGGTTCCGTCGAGTTCGGCAAAGCTCATGGCGGGCAAAACGACGTGAGCCAGCTCTGCCGTCCGGGTCATAAACAGCTCGTGGGTGACGACGAACTCCGCTCGGGCCAGAGCGTCGCACCAGGCCGGGCCGCAGAAGCGGGCCATATCGGCGCCCATGAGGTAGAGGGCTTTGATCTTCGGCCCGATGTCTTCGGGGGCGGGGAGATCGGCCACCAGCCCCATATCGAGAGCCCCCAGCGAATTGTTAAACCGCAGAAGCGGCAGCACGCGAACCCGGCGCGATCCGTCCGCCGCCAGAAGGCCACCGACAACGGCAGCAGCTTCCAGTGCGACATCGCTCAGATCACGACTGACCACAAGCGCCAGACTCTCGCTCTCGGTCAGCAGGCGTCGCAATTGGTGGATCTGCTCCGGCGCGAGCGCCGTCGCCCGGGCTGCCCTTTCACTCTGTGACTCATCGAGCAACGCCAGCATCACGGCCGCTTCCGATCGCGGACGAATGTGGAAGAAATGACTGGCTTCTTTCATCCGGCTGAGAGGCCGCGACCCGACGATCACCAGTCGAGCGCCCGTCAGTTGCACGGCCCGGCGCAGACTGTAGGCCGTCAGCGGATTGTACTCGGGCGGATTGCCGCCGAGGAGAACGATCGTCTTCACCTGCTGGCGCAGTTCCGGTTGCGTGATGAGCGGAACGGTCAACCGTCGGAAAAAAGGTCGCCAATCATGATCGCTGATGTGCGTCACCCACGGCGTGCCGAGAACTTCCCGCCCGAATCGGGCGAAGATGTAGAGGTCTTCGTTGGTCAGCCGGGGCGATCCGATGCAGGCGATGCTCTCGGGGCCGGAGCGTCGCTTGATCTCCGCCAGCCGATCCGCCACCACCCGCAGCGCCTCGTCCCAACTGACCGGCTCCCACTGATTCCCCCGACGAAGCAGAGGCGTGCGGATTCGCTCGGGACTGTTGACGAATTCGTTGCCGTATCGCCCCTTGAGGCAGAGGAACTCCTCGTTGATCCAGTTGTGGGTTTCCTGTCGCGCCGTGGTGAAGCTGAAGAGAACTTTCCAGCGAAATTCGCTGTCCATCTTGGTGAGGTCTTTGGCCCAGGCTCGAACGATGCGCCCGTTGCGCACGCTGAGGCGCATCTGACAGCCATCGCCGCAGTAGGTGCAGGTCGTCACCGTATCCTGAATATCCCACGGTCGCGCCTGGAAGCGAAAGTTCGCACTCGTGAGAGCGCCGACGGGACAGACCTCGACGCAGTTGCCGCAATTCTCGCACTCGAGCTGACCGTCGGGCCGATTCCCCACAATGACGCTGTGCGCGCCCCGGCCCCGCACGCCCAGGGCATGATTGCCCACCCATTCATCGCAGACGCGAATGCAGCGGTAACAGAGAATGCATCGCTGGGGATCGAGCCAGATGAACGGGCTCAGTTTATACTCGCCGGTGGGGTCTTTCGGCTCGTCCATTCGCGCCAGCAGTTGGCCGTAGTTGACGCTCATCCACTGGAGTTCGCACTCGCCGCCTTTATCGCAGACCGGACAATCGAGCGGGTGATTGGAGAGGATGAAATCCACCATCGCCCGACGGACCTGACGGATCTCGTCGCTTTCGGTCGTCACGACCATCCCGTCGGTCACCCGCAGGGTGCAGGCCGTTTGCAGCCGTCCGATTTTCTCCACCCGCACCAGACACATGCGACAGGCGGCCTGCGGAGGCAGGTCCTTGTAGTAGCAAAAATTGGGCACGGGAAATCCGGCCCGTTCGCACACTTCCAGAAGCAGGGCCCCCCGGGGAGCCTCGATCTGTTTTCCGTTGATCGTGAGCGTGACTTTTTCCATGCTGCCCTCCACGACCGATCACACTTCGTTCAGCCGGTCGTCTGCTATCCGGCGGGAACCGTCGTCAGCGCCACCGTGGGCTGCGTCACATACTTCTCGAAATCGGCGCGAAACTTCTCAATGGCCGGGTAGACGGCCCAGGCCGCCGCATCGCCCAGCGGACAGTGCGTCGTGCCGAAGATGTTCCTGGCCAGATCGTAGAGCAGGTCGAGGTCTCGGGTTCGCCCCCGGCCGCTGAGCAACCGCTCCAGGATTTTGACCATCCAGCGCGTTCCCTCTCGACAGGGCACGCACCAACCACAGGATTCGTGCGCATAAAATCGCGCGATCCGATAGACGACCTTCACCAGATCGGTCGTTTCGTCCATGATGATGATGGCTCCGCTGCCGAGCATGGACCGGAGCGCCGCCAGAGACTCAAAGTCGAGCGTGCAGGCTTCGGCCTCTTCCGCCGTGAGGATGGGAGCCGAGGAGCCTCCGGGGATGACGGCTTTCAGGCATCGGCCCTGACGAATCCCGCCGCAATCCTCATAGATCATCGCCTTCATCGGATAGCCCATCGGCAATTCATAAACGCCCGGACGCTCGACATGACCGCTGACGGCGAACAGGCGCGTCCCTCCACTTTTTTCCGTGCCCAGACGACGAAACCAATCGCCGCCGTTGAGGATGATCGGCGGCACCGAGGCGAGCGTCTCCACGTTATTGATGATGGTGGGACAGCCGTAGAGTCCCACGACGGCGGGAAATGGCGGCTTGATGCGGGGGTAGGCGCGTTTGCCCTCGAGTGATTCCATGAGCGCCGTCTCTTCGCCGCAGATGTAAGCGCCGGCTCCGGGATGTACGATGATGTCGCAGTCGAATCCGCTGCCGAGAATATTCGCGCCGACGTAGCCCCCGGCCCGCGCTTCCTCCACCGCCCCCTCGACGATCTCCTTCAAATACCAGTACTCGCCCCGAATGTAAATGAACGCCAGATGCGCGCCGATGGCATAGGCGGCGATGAGAATCCCCTCGATCATCGCGTGCGGGTCTTTCTCCATGATGAGCCGATCCTTGCAGGTTCCCGGCTCGCTCTCATCGGCGTTGCAGATGACGTAGGTGGGCTTGCCAGAGTCTTTGGGGACGAAACTCCATTTCAGTCCGGTGGAGAAGCCGGCTCCTCCGCGCCCCCGCAGAGCTGACTTTTTCACCTCCTCGATGACGTCCTCGGGCGTCATCTCGCGGAGCGCCTTCTCCAGGGCTCGATAACCGCCCGTCCGCCGATAGACCTCCAGCCGGTGCGAATCGGGCAGATCAAAGCGTGCGCTCAAAACCTTCGGCTTTTCCATGCTTTTCCCCGACAGATCTCACACCCGAAGCGATCCGTTCACAACGCGGTGGATCATCGCTGTGTGTACCGGAGCAACCGGATCACCTCCGGGCTCCGTCACGCTCGGAATTTCTATTTTCGCTCGCGTCATCGGCCTTCAGGGCAGCGCATCGAGAATCCGATCCACTTTCTCCGGCGTCAGGTGATGATGGAAGTCGAAGTTGATCTGCATGGCCGGAGCCCAACTGCACGCGCCGATGCATTCGACTTCGGAGAGGGTGAAACGGCCATCGGGCGTCGTTTCGCCAAATCCGATGCCGAGTTTTTTCTTGAGATGGGCTTCGATCTCCTCGCATCCGCCAAGCAGGCAGGAGACGTTGGTGCACACCTGGATGTGGTACCGGCCCAGAGGCCGACGGGTGAACATGGTGTAGAAGCTGACGGTCGTGGCCACGTCCATGAACGTGAGCCCCAGTTTGTCGGCCACCCAGGCGAGCGCCTCATCGGGAAGGTAGCCCACGTGCCGCTGCACCACCCAGAGGACCGGCAGCAGGGCCGACCGCCGCACCGGATAGCGAGCGATGATCTCGTCAATTTTCTTCTCCGCCTCGACAGGCACGAGCGTCATCGGTCAATCTCTCCCAGCACGATATCAATACTGGCAATGACGGCGACGACATCGGCGATGAGGTGCCCTTTGATCATTACCGGCAGCGCCTGCGCATGGGCGAACGAGGGAGCACGGATGTGCACCCGATAGGGTTTCGGTCCGCCATCGCTGATGATGTAATAGCCGAGTTCCCCGCGCGGGCTTTCCACCGCCAGATAGATTTCGCCGGGCGGAACCTTGAGCCCCTCACCGGTGAGCAGGAAGTGATAGATCAGGGCATCCATCTGCGTGAGCATCTGCTGGCGTGGCGGCAATGAGACGCGCGGATCGTCGGTTTTGATGCGGCCGGGCGGGAGTTTCTCGACGGCCTGGCGGATGATCTTGAGCGATTGGCGCATCTCCTCGACGCGCACGAGATACCGGGCATAGACATCGCCCTCGTGGCGGGTGGGGACGTCGAAA
>DATLZR010000152.1 GCA_035573895.1 Blastocatellia bacterium
TCTCCAGCGCCGACGGAAGAATCCCCGCCGCAATGATGTCGGAGACCGTGTGGCTGGCAGCCTCCACCGTGAGAAAATCGGCAAGCAGCGTCTGCACGGCCTGGGGCACGGGCGTCAGCCGAACGATGATCTTGGTGGCAATGCCGAAAGTTCCTTCCGAGCCGATGAAAACGCCGAGCAGGTTATATCCCGGCGCATCGGTCCCGTTCCCATCGAGCGAAATGACCTCCCCGGTCGGCAGGACGACCTCGAGGCCGAGAATATGACTGGTCGTCATCCCGTATTTCAAACAGTGCGGGCCGCCGGAATTTTCCGCCACGTTGCCGCCAATCGTGCAAGACATCTGGCTCGAGGGATCGGGGGCATAGAACAAGCCCGCGTCGGCCACGGCCCGCGAGAGCATGATGTTAATGACTCCCGGTTCCACGACGGCCAGACGATTCTCGTAATCAATGTGGAGGATGCGATTCATGCGCGCCAGCTCGATGATCGCTCCGCCGGCCGGAGCGACGGCACCGCCGCTCAATCCTGTTCCCGCGCCGCGAGCGACAAAGGGAATTCCGTGACGGGAGAGGATCCTCACGGCACCGGCGACTTCCTCTGTGGTGGTGGGAAAGATGACGGCTTCCGGGCGATGCTTATGAAGACTGAGCGCATCGCACTCATAGACGAGAAGCTGATCGGGATCAGACAGCACGCGTTCCCCGCCAAGCAGCGCTCTCAGTTCACTGATCCATGACGCCACCATCGTGATCTCCGGGAGTGAGGATAGCTCACCTCGAAGCCCCTTGACCAGTTCTCCGCGGGGGCACGGTGGAGAGAAGCTCTCGGAGGCAGGAGCGGAAAAGAATCCCCCCGGTCGCTCGGTTCACACGGATTCGTCCCGGTTCGGTCTCTGAAGGGAAGAAAAACGATCTCTTTACCACCGGGGAGTGGCCAGTGTTTCCTCATCGAAGTACAGCTCTTCCGGGGTGAGAGCTGACGTTCCTTCAATCGTTGGCCGCAAAGGGGCGATGGCCTCGACCCGCAGAAATGACGATCGGTACCAATCGGTATCGGGCAACGATCCGGCGATGTCAAAGAGCGACATCATCCGGTAGCTGGCGTAAAAGGATTGCCAGCGGTTTTCATTTTCCGGATAGGTGCTGAAGTCGCGCAGCACATCGGTGATGACGAGATTCATGCGCAGCAGCAGCGACTCAATATCGCGCCACTTGGTCAGCGACGCTTCCAGCGTGGTCAGACCGAAGTAGCCGGCGCTGTAGCGCCCACGCAGGCTCGACGCCGCCCGTGAGAGAAAAAGCTCGATGCCCGGTCGGGTCTCGACCGGATCGGTGACGAAGGTATCGAAGCGGGCCACCAGGTCGGGAGGCAGAGGTTGTCGGAGGTCGAGACGGCGAAACTCGACGGGGAACTTCTGCTCCCGGCTCGTCTTCTGGATGAATTCCTCCAGCCGCTCATCCACATCCAGGACGACGATGCGGCGGGTCATGCCCGTCACGGCCAGAGCCAGACTGATGAGATCGTCATCGCCCAGCACGAGTACATCACGGTCGGCGACGTCGCCCATTCGGTGCATGAAGACGACGCGAGCCAGAGCATCCTCAGCTCGCATGAATCCCTGATCATAGGCGGCGACGGGCAGCGGGCGTTCCTCTACCAGCGCGCGAAAGCGCTCCAGCCACAGGGACGGGATCGTCACGCCTCGTCCCTGACACCGAGGACAGACCAACTCCTCCTCGGCGACAGATGGCGCCTCGGCGCGTCCTTTCTCCGTGGCGTCGAGTTCGCTCCAGCCACGACCTGATTTTTCGATCAGCCCCTCAGCCCGTAGCTTCTCCAGCTCCTCGAACAGCTCGCGGATCGAATACGGCCAGAGGCTCAGGATGTGCCACAAGCTTTTCCGACCGCTTCGTAAGGCAGTGAGGATGATACTCCCCGGCTTTTCCATGATAGGCCTCGATCAATGATCTTTTTCTCCACCTCGGTCGGAGCCAGTTCGCGGACCAGCGCCTCAAAGGCGTGAAGGGCCTGCTCCGGCGAACCGCAACTGAAAATATCCAGGGCCAGATAGGATTCCTCCGGCCAGGTGTGAACGCTCAGATGCGATTCCGCCAGGAGAACAAAACCGGTGACTCCGACGGGGTGAAATTGGTGGAAGGCCGTGTCGAGGACATTGAAACGGCTCTCGCGGACAACACGGCGAATGATGGGCTCGAGATTTTCTACGAAGCTGAGGGTTTGTTGATCCACACCATAAAGCTCTCCCAGGATATGGATGCTGATGGCCATTGTCCGTGTCCCCCTTATCCTAAGAGTTTCCTGATCACCTCCTTCGCAAAACGTGGAGCACCCCTTTGGCGCTCCCTACTCCTTGCGAGCATCATCGGCGCGATGCCACTTCGTCACGGCACGCTGTGGCCATCACCGATGAGTTCAACAAATTCCCCAATATAGTAGCAGAGGGCGGGGAAATCAAGACCCTCGTTGACCACAGTGAGCCGGAGAACGCGGAGAAACTTTCGCCTTTTGCCGCTGTCACAACCTGGGCGAGAAAAATTCCCGGCATTCGCGCAGGCGGTGGGGATGGGAGATCGCCAGCTATGGCCGGGTAAAACATCTTCCCGGCACAATGAGACATCCTCATTTCAGCGGGCACTTCCTTCTCCGGGAACAAGCTCGTCGGGGAGATGTCGCGGCTCGATAAACGACCGGGTGGTGAAATCACGCCCGGGACGGCTGGAATGTCACGTCACGCTCCCGGCTGAGCCGGCGGTTTGAAGTCGGTTTCTTCGATCTGGACGCCGTAGGCCACTTCGGTGAAGCGGATCTCCTGCACCAATCGTCCATCCTCGTACCGCTCGACGCGAAACGGCACCAGCGTCGTCTGAACGACGCGAAAGTCGTAGTAGGAGTCGCGGAAGCGAACGGGTTTCTCCTGTCCCGGGATGGGGACATCGTACTCGATGTGAAGGATGCGCGAGGTTCGTACGCTGATGAAGAAACGGGTCTCGGCTCCATTGGGCAGAGTCAGAGTGATGACGTCGAGTTCGATCCCGCTCTTTTTCTCCCGTCCCGCGTAGCGGGGCTGTGCCTGATACTCCTGATAGCGCAGTAAGGCTTCGTAGTGATGGACGAGATCGGCCTTGAAGGCCGCCTCGGTGCGGAGGCGAAGGACGATCGGCTGCCCCTCCTCCGTGGCCCACACCCGCGAGCCGTCATAGCCTATGGTCAGGGTTGGCGCTCCGCGAAATTTCAGCTCCATCCACTTCAGGTCTTCGGGATTTTCCAGCCGGTGAAGAAACTTCACCGTCATTTCTCCTTCGCGGGTCGTCCCATCGGCGAGATAGGACCTGACCAGACCCCGCATCTGTCCCTTCTGACGGAGGAAGATGATCGAAGCGAGTCCCCCGTAGGCGGCGATTGTGCGCTGGACGATCTCCAACGCTTTTTTATCCTGAACCTCGAAGGTTTTCTTCTCCGGCTTCGCCTGCCCTTTCTCCTGGACGCGCTGGCCTGTTGAAGGGGAAGCCGTGAGCAGGACAAGGATCAATCCCACACCAAGGGATCGGTGGGGACGGCGCGTGCCGGTTCTCCACATCGGCGAGAACGAGGGCCTCTCCTCCGGCGGTGTCATAGCGCACGCCATCATAATCGTTGTCGTCCGGTTCAGGCAAGCCTCTCAGCGCGGCCGCTTCGGCGGGATCAATCGCGGATTGGTGGGATCGCTCACATCCACCGTGTAGTCGGCGTCGTACAGCTCGCCGGTCCTCGGATGATAGAGCTTGAGCTGAAAGAGGTGCGTCGTCCCCATCACCCGATGAGAAACGGGAAAGACTCCATGCGTGATCTCCCAGCGCCCGATCTTGTAGCGATGGCGCTCCAGGTCCCACACCCACAACCGGAGATGATCGAAATCGGTGCCGGGAACGGGCCGCAGGCGATGCCGATCGAACGTGACATAGTGCGTTGACGGACCGATTTCTTCATCCTCAACCGTGGCCAGTTCATACCAGGCCACGATGCTGTAGTCTCCCTGAAGGTGGATGAGACGCTCGGGCACTTTCAATTCCACCAGCGGCGCGTAAATCCATCCCGTCCGAACGAGAAACGATTCCGGCAAGCGCACCTGATACCAGTAGTCGTATTGTATCGAGGATTCGCTCCTCGTTTCTTTCGCTCGAGCGCGCAGAGGGGGGTCGTAGCGTTTCGGCACGACGGTGGTGCTCATCCGCTCCGTTTTCACCCGCGCCAGAACTTCGACGAGCGTGTTGCTGGGCACGTAAAAGATGATGTTGTCATCCGAGGCGCGTCCGGGCGTGATGCGTAAGGCGACATGACCGGTGACCTGACCCGTGGCCTGAGCGGGGATAGCCCGGCTCTCCGCTTCCAGCGCTTTGGCCTGAAGGTACATCTGTTTGCTGATGACCTCTCGCGCTTCGATCCATCCTTCGACTCCTGACGACGTCCGAATCTTCACCCAGTCCTTGCGCCGTTCGAGAATGGCGACCTCATCGCCTCGCCTGACCTGGGTCAGTTCAACGGCAAGCACCGCCGTTGAATTCCGCACAGCAACGGCCTCGGAGATGATGATCCCGTCATCAATTTTCGCCGGTCGCCCGATCGGCTGGCAGCTGGTAAGAGGGATGGCCAGCAGGAAAGCGCACACCAGATGCGATATCCTCTTCATGTCCCGTCGCGCCCGTTCAACATCCGACGGGATAATCTTAAAGGTTGCGTTTTTCATCGAGCAAGGCGGGAACCGGGGATGTCACTTCCATCGCCCATGCCGCGCGCCCGGAGAGCGCCGGCGAGCTTTTCCCCTGCTCGGTACCCACAGTCTGAACAATAGTTGTTGGTTGTCTTCGCGGAGCGAGTCGGTATAATAGAGGGTATGCCAATGACGGGATCGGTTCGAGTGACGCTTCACGCGGCGACCGATGTCGGGCTGGTGAGGCAAAACAATGAGGATAATTTTCTCGTCCTCGATCTCACCCGCGGCGTGTCCTGGACGGCTGCCGACGGAGCACTTCCGCCGGTCGGGATGTTGCCGCTTGATGTGGGAGAGGAGGGCGTGATTCTGGCTGTGTCCGACGGTATGGGCGGAGCCCTCGCCGGTGAGGTCGCCAGTCAGCTTGCCGTCACGGCCGTCACCCGCTTGATTCAGCACTTTCAGAAATCTCCTTCCTACCGTCAGTTCGCCTTTTCGGAGCGTCTGCGCCTGGCCCTGGAGCAAGCTAACGCGCTCATCTTCGAGCGGAGTCAACAGCGGATTGAGTTCACCGGTATGGGAGCCACCTTCACGGCAGCGGCTTTTCATCAGGGAACGCTTCATCTGGCGCAGGTGGGAGACAGTCGAGCTTATCTGCTTCGGGCGGATCGCATCAAACAGGTGACGAAGGATCAATCGCTGGTCGAACAGTTGGTTGATGCGGGCTATTTGACGCCCGATCAAGCCGAGAGGCACGCTTACCGCAACATCATCCTTCAGGCCCTGGGCGCTCAACCGAACACGGTCATTGTCGTGGAGAAGATTCCTCTTTGCCGCGACGATGTCGTTTTGTTGTGCACCGATGGGCTGTCGAATAAAGTGACGGCTCCGGAGATGGCCGAGATCATTCGGGGAGCGAAGGATGAAGCGACAGCGTGTGCCGAGTTGATTCGCCTGGCCAACGAGCGGGGCGGGGAAGATAACATCACCGTGGTTGTGGCCCGCTTCGCCGGCGAGGGATTGCCGCCGGCCGCCGAGCACGAGGAGCTGACGACCGTGCGGATCGAGCGAGACAACCGGCTTCCCGATACCATTGAGCCGGAGGTGTGGAACGACCCTTCGTTATCGCTTCCCCTTCATCTGCTCACGGAGCAAGACGAGCGAACGCGCGAGCAAAGCGAGGGCGACGATCAGTCCCCGACAGCGGACGATCCGATGCCGGGGATCGAGACGTTTGAGCGGGAAGAGTCGTCGCCTGCCGACAGGAATCACGCCCGGGGTCTGTCGCTGGCCCTGCTGATCATTCTCTTTCTTCTGCTGCTGGGAGCTGTCGCTTCGACGCTCTGGTATCTCAAAGTGAGGGGAGGACCTCGCACCGACCCCTCGGATGAGCCGATGCTGGCTTTCGACGGGCTGGCAACACTCTCCTGAGAGAGGCGTTTGGTCCGGTGAACGGAAGGGACTGTTGTCCGGGGGAGAGGATAACGGAAGAGCACAGGGTTCCCTCGGGCAAAAATCACCACATTCGCGGAGGATGTGATGGAAGCACCGCAGAAGATTCAGGTGAATCTCGATGAGGAGATCAAGCGGAGTTATCTCGACTATGCCATGTCGGTCATCATCGGGCGGGCGTTGCCCGATGTTCGCGATGGGTTCAAACCCGTCCATCGTCGCGTTCTCTGGGCCATGCATGAGCTGGGCAATAGCTGGAACAAACCCCACAAGAAAAGCGCCCGCGTCGTCGGCGAGGTGATCGGCAAGTACCACCCGCACGGGGAAGCCGCCGTCTATGAAACCATCGTACGCATGGTTCAACCCTTCTCGATCCGTTATCCGCTGATTGACGGCCAGGGGAATTTCGGCAGCGTGGATGGGGATGAACCAGCAGCCATGCGGTACACCGAGATCCGGCTGGCCAAGATCGCCGATGAGGTGCTGGCCGATATTGAGAAGAACACGGTGGATTTCCAGCCGAACTACGACGACTCGCTGCAAGAGCCGACGGTGCTTCCCGTCCGCTTCCCCAATCTTCTGGTCAATGGCGGATCGGGCATCGCCGTGGGGATGGCCACGAACATCCCGCCGCACAATCTCAACGAAGTCATTGAAGCGACCATTTATCTGCTGCAAAACCCCGAGGCGACGGTTGAGGATCTCATGCGCTTCATTCCCGGCCCGGATTTCCCCACCGGTGGCTTCATCTACGGGCGCGAGGGGATTCGTCAGGCCTACCTGACGGGGCGCGGCACCATCATCATGCGGGCGCGCGCGGCCATTGATCGCATCGGGCGGGGCACCTCTCAACGCGATGCCATCGTCGTCACCGAGATCCCCTATCAGGTCAACAAAGCCAAGCTCATCGAGAAGATCGCCGAGCTGGTCAATGAGCGACGGCTCGAAGGCATCGCCGACCTCCGCGATGAGTCGAGTCGAGAGGGGATGCGCATCGTCATTGAACTCAAACGCGATGCCGTCCCGCAGGTCATCCTCAGCAAGCTCTACAAGCTGACGCCGATGCAGGAGACCTTCGGCGTCATCAATCTGGCCATCGTCAACGGTCAGCCGAAAGTCCTCAACCTGGTGGAAACGCTCCAGGAATTCATCAACTTCCGCCGGGAGGTCGTTCGTCGCCGGACCGAATACGAACTGGCCAAAGCCGAAGCCCGCGCCCACATCCTGGAGGGATTGAAACGGGCGCTCAATCACATTGATGCCATCGTCACCCTCATTCGCAAGTCCAAGACCGGCGCCCAGGCGCGCGAGGCGCTGATGCTCCGGTTCAAATTCTCCCAGGCGCAAGCGCAGGCCATCCTCGATATGAAGCTGGAACGGCTGACCGGCCTCGAACGAGAGAAACTCGTCGAGGAGTATGAGGAGATCATCAAAAAGATCGCCGAATTGAAAGAGATCCTCGCCAGCGATCGCGTCCTGCGCAACGTCATCATCAGGGAACTTCGCGCCGTCCAGAAAGAGCATGGCGATGCCCGTCGCACCCAGATTGTGGATGAGGAAGCGGAGATTCGCCTCGAAGACCTCATCCCCGACGAGGAAGTCGTCATCACGACCACCCACAGCGGGTTCATCAAGCGAACGCCTCTTCTGACGTTCCGTCAGCAGAGCCGGGGAACGCGCGGGCGCTACGGCATGATCATCCGCGGGGAGGATTTCGTCTCCAAAGTCTTCGTCGCCTCGACTCACAGCTTCGTCATGGTCTTCACCGATAAGGGCAAGGTTTACAACATCAAGGTTCACGAGATCCCCGAGGCCCAAGCGGCCAGTCGCGGTCGGGCCATCACCAATCTGGCCAATATCAGTACCGAGGAGAAAGTCGCCGGCATCGTCGCCGTCCGCGACTTCTCCCCCGACAAATACGTCGTCATGGTCACCCGCAAGGGGATCATCAAGAAGACGCAGCTTTCCGAATTCGATAACCTGCGGGCCAGCGGCCTGATCGCCATGACCGTAGATGACGACGATGAACTCATCTCCGCTGAGCTGACCGACGGCAAGAAGAAGATTTTCATCGCCACCCATCAGGGTATGGCCATCTGCTTCGATGAAAGCGACGTGCGTCCGATGGGACGGCAGGCGCGTGGCGTCCGGGGCATTGACCTGCGCGACGGCGACTACGTCGTGAGCGTCTCGGCCGTCACCGGCGACGAGCAGATGCTCTCGATCACCGAACGCGGCTTCGGCAAACAGACGCCCCTGAGCGAATACCGGATTCAATCCCGTGGCGGTCGCGGCGTCATCAACGTCAAAACCACCGAGCGCAACGGCCGCGTCGTCGCCGTCATGCCGGTCAAAGAGGATGACGAGGTGATGATCATCACCAGTCAGGGAAAACTCCTGCGCATCGAGGCCTCCGAGATTCGTGAGACCGGACGGAGCGCTCAGGGCGTCCGCTTGATCAAACTCGCCGAGGATGATTTCGTCGCCTCCGCCTCGCTCGTGGGCCGAGAGGACGACCAGGCGGACACGGCGCAAAAGGGCTGATGGAACCCTCCGGTCAAAACCGTCCACCCGACGCGTCGTATCCACCGGAGTACCTTCAGGGAATCGCTTTGTTCAATGCGGGCGATTATTTTGAAGCTCACGAGGCGTGGGAATCGTTGTGGCTCTCATCGTCCGGAAGCGAGCGCATCTTCTTCCAGGGACTCATTCAACTGGCCGCCGCCATGCATCATTACAGTCACGGCCACTACGGAGCCGCCCGGCGAATGTACGAGAAGGCCCGCAGCCGGCTCGGTCAGGTCCCCAGCCCTTTTCTCGATCTCGACCTGACGGCGCTCATCGAACAATTCGATGAGGTTTTTTCTTATGATGTCGCCGAACGACAGCGCTCCGGCCTCCGGGCGAACGTGCAGCCTCGTCTCTCCCTCATCCCCTCCCGATCATCGGACTCTCCGCGTTCCTGAAAAAGAGGCCGACGTCTTTCTCCCATCCTTAGCGGGCGCAGGTGAGAGCGCGTCCGCCGTCAATGCTGATGGTGGCTCCGGTGATCCAGCTCGCTCGATCCGACGCGAGAAAAAGTATCAGCTCGGCCACTTCGCGCGGCTGCCCGACACGCCCGAGCGGATGCGTCGTTCGGCTGTGCTCGAGAAAGGCCGCATAGGCTTCCTCGCTCATGCCCCCGGCGCGATGCAGATTGGTGACCACGACGCCGGGATTGACGGCATTGACGCGAATCCCTTTCGGGGCCAGCTCCAGCGCCGCGCACCGCGTCAGGTGATCGAGTCCCGCCTTGCTCACACAATAGGCCAGAACGTTGGGGAACGATCGCATGCCCGTCACCGAAGAGACATTCACAATCGTTCCCCGCGATCGCTCCAGATGGGGAACCGCCAGATGCATGAGGTAGAAGACCGAGCGAAGATTGATCGCCATCATCTCGTCCCAGAGCTGAAGCGATGTCGTCTCAATCGTTCCGCTTTTGAGGATGCCGGCAGCATTAACGAGGACATCGAGTCCTCCCATCAGCTCGACGGCGCGCGCGATGACTTCTTCGCAATCTCGCTCGATAGTCAGATCGGCCACCAGCGGATATGCCCGGGCGCGCGCGTCGGGCAGAGCGTCAATGACATCCTCGAGGGCCTGTCGTCGTCGTCCGACGAGAGCGACCGTCGCTCCTGATTCGAGAAAGAGTTCGGCCGTGGCGCGCCCGATCCCGCTGGAGGCCCCGGTGACGAGCGCTCGTTTGCCGGTCATCTCCTCAGCCATCGTCCTTCCTCCCGTATGCCAGACTCAGGGTGACCGACGCGACGGGGTTTCTGCCGCCGGAACGAAGGGAACTTCCACGCCCTCGCGCTTGTAAACGACGCCGCCTTTCATCACGAAGTCCACTTTCTTGAGGAGGGTGATGTCCGTCAGGGGATTCCCTCGCACGGCCACGATGTCGGCGAACATTCCCGGCTCGATGGCTCCCAGCTCGCGCTCCTGACCGAGGAGCCGAGCGGCTTGAATGGTGGCGCTCTGGATCGCTTGCATCGGCGTCATTCCGGCGGCGACCAGCAGGCGAAATTCATCGGCGTTCTCTCCATGAGGGAAGACGCCGGAATCGGTTCCGAAGGCAATGTTCACCCCGCTTTGAATGGCCAGACGAAGGGCGCGGCGAGCGAAGGGTTCGATCTCCAGGGCCTTTTTGGCCGACCAGGGGGCCAGCCGTCCGCTGCGGGCGCCGGCGGTCACGGCTTCGATGGCCATCGCCGTGGGAACGAGGAACGTGCCGCGTTCTTTCATGAGCCGGACGGCTTCCTCATCGAGCATGGACCCGTGCTCAATCGAGGCGACACCTGCGCGAATGGCGTTCTTGATGCCCACGGTGCCATGAGCGTGAGCCGCTACTTTCACACCGGCATCGGAGGCCGCCTCAACAATGGCGCGCAATTCCTCCGGCGTAAGTTGTGGCGCCCCCACGGAATCACCGGCGGAGAGGACGCCTCCGGTGGCGCAGATTTTGATCACATCGGCTCCATACTTCAATTGGTAGCGAACGGCCTTCCGGGCTTCGTCCGGTCCGTTGACGATTCCCTGTTCCGGACCGGGCTCGGAAAAGAGGTCGGGCCGAAAGCCGTTGGTATCGCAGTGGCCGCCCGTAATCCCGATCCCCGATCCCGAGACAAAAAGGCGCGGACCGGGAACGAGACCGGCGCGAATGGCATCTCGCAGAGCCACATCCGCCCACTCTCGCGCTCCCACATTGCGCACGGTGGTGAATCCGGCCAGCAGGGTTTTCCGCGCGTTCTTGGCTCCCACCAGGGCGCTGTAGCCGGGCCATTGGTGAAGCTCTCGATCCGCGTAGCCGTAGCTCGGATCGAATGTCAGATGCGTGTGCATATCAATGAAGCCCGGCAAAACGGTGTATCCGCTCAAGTCAATAAGGGTGGCTCCGGGAGGCGGCGTCACGTCCGTTCCGACGCGCTCGATGCGCTCTCCTCGAATGAGGATCGTGGCATTTTCAACGACAGCTCCTCTCACTACATCCACGAGCCGCCCGGCTTTGATGGCCACGACCGGCGCCGCGTCCGGTTGCTGGGCGACGACACTCCAGGGCAGACTCACACTCGTGAGAATAAGACACAGGGTCAGGAATCGCATGGCACCCTCCGAAAAATGTCGCGCAGGCCCATCGAGCCTGTGCGGTTCATAGCGCCGACTTCTCCCGCCTTGCATGGTCGCAGACGGGAACGTCCGCGCTCCCTTATAAAGATCGTCTTTCGGCCGATTCATGGGCGGGTGAATTCTACGCTCATCGCTTGTGGTGTCAAGGTGCAGTTTCCGGTCCCCCCGGCTCCTCCACTGACGGGTTTCTCATCGGCTTATTCGCTAGTGACTCCCGTGGCGCTCGGGGACAATTCGGAGGAGCGTGATCTCGGCTGGAGCGTGGAACCGAACCGGGGCCAGCGTCAGACCCAGGCCGTTGGTGACGCTGACCAGCATCGAACCGACGCGGAAAGTACCGGACACAAAAGATGTTTCCCGATTTGAGACGCAGGCGCGGTAGCCGAAATAATTGAAGACGACCTGCCCCCCATGCGTGTGTCCGGCGAGGAAGAGATCGTATCCCTTCTCGGCCACTCGCCGAACGAGGTCCACCGTCGGCTGGTGGGTGAGAAAGAGGGCGAGCGCCCGCTCGTCCCGCCCCGCCATCGCGCGCTCCAGGATGTCGCGCGACGGACGACGACGATAGATATTGGTGACGCCGGTGATGGTGAGCGTCGCCGATCCGATCGGAACGACTCGGGTTTCATCCTCCAGGACGATGATTCCGTGCTCCTCCAGACTCCTCCGGATCCACTGAGGATCGGCCCAATAATCATGATCGCCGATGCAGGCATAGACGCCAAACCGGGATCGAATCTCACCCAGGAGTCGCGCGGCCTCGTCAATGTAGCGCGTTCCGGATGTGACGAGATCACCAGAGAAGACGACGAGGTCCGGCTGAAGCCGGTTGACCTGGCGGACGAATTCTCTCACCCGCGCCGCATCCGTTCGATCATCGCGTTGAAGATCGCTGATGTGAACCAGACGGAGTTCATGGAGCGAGCCGAGGTCTTTCGTGATCGGGACCGTCATTTCTCGAATGCGGAGCGTGTGGGTGTCGAGGAAAGCGCGCAGCGGTATATACACAAGCCCGCCGGCAATCAACGCGAGCGTGAGCGCGGCGAGCCCCTTCTCGCGGCGAGGCGAGCATCGTCCGGTCCTTCGGAGAATGATCTCCCCGCCATGCACGACCAGAAGATAAGGGACGAGCTGCCCGACAAAAAGCACGCCGATCCAGAACGGATAAAGGAGAAGAAGATCGCCCAGCATTCCCCGCGTGAGAATGCCCGGCATTCGTACCGTCGCTCCCAGCAACGAGGACAACACCACGACGAGGGGAAGCAGGTTGATGAAGACGCCGAGGGCGATGATCACGCGAGACCACGTCCGCGAGGAGGTGGGACGCAGAATCCGTACTGCCCGATGCATCCTCCATCCGACATAGGCCGAGGTGAGCAGAAGCGGGAGGCTGATGAGCAAAACCATTCGCGCAGGCCAGGGCATCACTCATTCTCCTTTCGCCCGTCTCCCTTTACGCACGGGGGCGGCACTGTAGGATAGCGAGAAGAGATTCCTCTCGTCCAGACACAACCAAACGGCAAAAATTCTCCGGCGGAGAAGAGGGAATCCGAGGGCCCTCCGCTTCGCTCCGGCCGAGGTTATAGCCCTCCGCCTGGCGGGGTTTGACGCACGGAAATATCTCGCGGCGATACCGCCTGTAACGGCATGGTCCGTATCTGGCGGAATACCAACCGGATTTGAAAAGACGATTCCATTGCTCCTTTGCTCCGGTTGGCAGTAGAATTGAGATCGTCCTGTCACTATCTCTCGAACAATTCTTGCGCCGAAAGACCGTGGCGCGCTTAGCTTGAAGGGAGAAGGGGGGTCGGACAATGAGGCATCATCAGCCGCTGTCGCTTCTTTTCGTCGCGTCCCTTCTCAGCACGGTGTCCACTGTGGCGGGAGGATGGCAGTCGGGGAGAAATCTCCCGACGCGCGCGGTCGAGTCCCTCATCGAGATCCGTCCGGGGACGACTGTGAGAATCGAAAATCCCCTGGGCTCTCTCCGGGTTGACATCTGGTCGGAAAACCGCATCCTGTGGAGTGCCGAGAAGGGGGGAATGGGCCGGGCGAGTGAGTCATCCCAAGTTTCTCTCCGCCGTGATGGAGATCGCGTGACGATTCTCGTTCGGTCGCAGCCGATGTCTCGTCTGGATCTGCTGGTGAAGGTTCCGCAACACGCCCGGCTGGAGCTGAAAACGGAAGCGGGGGCCATTGAACTTTCCGGTGAACCAGAGGCCCTGACCGCTGAGACCACTCATGGAGCGATCACTTTGAAACTGCCGGCTCATTACGGCGCCGATCTCACCCTGATGACGACGATGGGGACGATTCAGTCCGAGCTGCCGGTCGTCGTGTACGGGGCATTTGACGCACATGTCATTCGGGGGCGGCTGGGGCGCGGAGGGGCTCCCGTGAGTGTTCGGACGACGAGCGGGACGATACGTCTCGTGGCTCTTCCTCCGGCGCTCGATCAGCCGTCGGTTATTGCTTCTGCCGATCGCGTCCCCCTCCTGCCGTCGGCCGAGCCCCGCGTGGTCACGGCTCCCGTTCTGGCGAAGCATCCTTCAGAGGGTCGGGGAGAAAGATCCATTGATGAACCTCTCGACCGCCCGGAGGAGGCAGCTCGCGACCGGCGGTCACCGTTGCGGGATGATGGAGCCATCACGCTGGAGGCTCCCCTGGTCAACGTCAATGTGAGCGTGACCGATCCGTCCGGGCGAGCGATCACCGATTTGACGAAAGAAGACTTCACCATCTACGAGGATGGCGTCCCCCAAGCGATCACGCACTTTTCATCGGTCGAAGCGCCGTTTGACCTCGTGCTTCTCCTGGACACCAGCGGGAGCACCGAGAGCAAGATCACGGTCATGAAGCGGGCCGCCCAGCGATTCGTTGATTTGATCGGCCCGGAAGATCGGATGGCCGTCTTCACCTTCACCCGGAGGTTGTGGCTCATCGCTCCCTTCACCCGCCAGCGATTCGTCCTCAAAGAGAGCATCGAGCGGATCAGCGGCGGAGGAGGAACGGCTTTCTACGAGGCATTGTGGCAGACGCTCGATGTGCTGAACCAGCAGTCGAGTCGGCGGCGGGCCATCGTCGTCATGACCGATGGGGTGGATAATTCGATCGGCCAACCCGAATGGTATCCGTCCCGGTACACGTTTGAGGAATTGTTGCGCCGGGTGGAAGAATCCGACGTGATCATTTATCCCATCTATCTCGATACCGAGGAGGAGATGGTCCATCGGAAGCGACGGGAATCCCCACGGAGTTATGCGATTGCCCGAGGGCAACTGGCGCAATTGGCCGAGCACACGGGAGGGACGTTATATCGGGCGGCGACGGTCCATGATCTGGCGGGCATTTATGAACGGGTGGCGAGCGAATTGCGCACGATCTACAGTCTGGCCTATAGTCCCGCAACAGCGGCGCGCGACGGGCGCTGGCACGCGCTTCGGGTCGAGGTCCGTCGTCCCAACGCAAAGATCAAATCGCGGCGGGGTTACTATGCCCGATGACGTTCCCGTTCGTAAAGGTGGGGATTGTAAAACGGAGCGAAGGCGGCGATGAGAGCCAGGGCAAATGTCTCGCTTCGGGTCACGAGATTCCGACTGAGCACGCCCCAGGTCCCTTGCTGACTGCGCACATCGGATTGGCGGGCAATGTGGTCAATGATGTCACCGAGTTCCTCTCCGGTGCTGATTACCGTTTCGGCCAGAGCCTCCGGCACCAGGATGCTCGGTCCGCAGCCGAAGAATCCGCGCTCACCATCGCTCACGTAGGCCCAGCTTCGGAGAAAGGTGAGCGGCTGCCCCTGGACGGCCTGGCGGTGAAAGCCACCCTCCAGTCCCACGTAAAAATCCGCCGATGATCCCTGAGCGGTGAAGAGTTCGATCAGGCGTTCGACGCGCTGTCGTGCACCATGCAGGAGATCATCGTCGGTGAGCGGCATGGCCGGCGCGGCAGTCATCACTGCACGAGGAATGATCTCAAACGAACGCCAGGGAACGATCCCCGCGCGAATCATCCTCTCCAGCGCCTGCTCGACGGCCTCGCGTTTGGCCAGGCGCGTGGAGGCCAGAGCGACGCGAATCTTCTCCGTCATAGGGCAATCAGCGGTGAACCGGTGCCTGGTCCACGCGCTCCAGGGCTTGACTCAACCGATGGCGGAAAAGGGTGCAGAGGTGGTGAATGTCAATCTCCAACGGACCACGGGACATCGCCCGGGCAAATGTCACTTCGCCCAGGGGACGACCGTTTGTCCCCGACAGCGGGACGTGCAATCGCCAGAGGTGAAGCGGATTCTCCTTGCTCGTCGCCGTGTGCGGGTAATCTCCCGGTATGAGCAGGGATGAGGGGAGAGGTTCCTCTCGGACTGCCGCTTGATCTTCTCTGGCGGAAACGGTCGGGACATCCTCTCGCTGCCATGACCACAGGATGGTTCCCGAAGGTGTCGTCACGGTCAGGGCGTCAAACTCCTCGGTTGCCGCGAGCGACGCCAGCGCCCGGAAAAGATCGCTGTGCGTTTCGGCGGATTCCAGCTCAGCAACGGCGCGACGCAAATGCACGTTGTTGGCCATCACGCGATGATGGCGGAAAATTTTGCCCACCGTGTACATCATCTCGTTGAACTCGTGGTAGCCGAGGTGTTGAATTCCGGCGAAGACGCTCACGCCGATGAGAAACAAAGCCAGGCCGGTGAGTTTCCCCTGAGGGTTCAAAAAGAGAAGACTCACCAGCGCCAGTACAGCGCATACGCCGTAGAGGATGATGAGGACCTGGCGACGCGAGAGCCCGCGTTTGAGCATCATGTGGTGGATGTGCTCGAGGTCACCGTGAAAGAGCGGTCTCTTACCGATGCCGCGTCGGGTGATCGCCCACAGCGTGTCCACAATGGGCAGCCCAAAGGAGACGAGCGGAATGGCCACGGCGATGGCCGTCGTGCTCTTCTGCGACCCTTCCACCGACAGGGCTGCCAGAAGAAATCCGAGGAAGAGGCTCCCCGAATCTCCAAGAAAGATCGTCGCCGGAGAGAAGTTGTAGCGCAGGAAACCGAGAATCGCCCCCGCCAGAGCAATGGAGATGACCACGACGACCACCTGGTGATGGAAAAGAGCGGCGATGCACAACGTCATCGTCGCGAACAGGGCAGCTCCCGCCGACAGCCCGTCCAGTCCATCAATCAGGTTGAAGGCGTTGGTGATTCCCACCACCCACAGAACCGTGAGCGGGAGCGACAGGGCGGGGCCGAGGTCCCAGGTCCCTCCCAGCGGATTCCACAGCCGCGTAATCTGAAAGCCGGAGAGGTAGAGCAGAACCGCCGCGGCAATCTGCACCGTGAACTTGATTCGGGCATTCGCTCCGCGAAGATCATCGTAGATGCCCAGCAGCAAAATGAGCGTCGCCGCGGCCATCATCTTAATAACCGTGCCGAGATGCGCTTTGAACTGAGCGGCGACCAGATTGTCCAGCAGCAGCACCACCGCCAGGGTGAGCAGAAGCGAAGCGTAAATCGCCAGTCCGCCCAGTCGCGGGATCGGCCGCGAGTGAATCCGTCGAAGCGCATCGGGATAGTCAAGGACTCCCCAGCCCGTAGCCCACCGCCGGACGAGCGGCGTCAGCATATAGGAGAGCACGGTTGCCAGGATGAAAAGTGCGGCGTATGTCTTCATAGCTCACGCACTGTCTCTGCGCCATCGGGCGGCCACTACGGTATCACCGCCGGAAACATCTGTCAACAGCAGGTCTTCTCGAATGGATCTCCTCGTGATGCGGAGTGCACTCTTGACAACGGCAGCAAACGGCGTAGAGTAACGGCGCAATCCTACGCGGGAGAGGAAACCGCAGATGAGGCCGATGGTCGCGGAGACGCCTGTCTGCCGTGCCAGCGCACGCGCGGGGACGAGCCCGTGCGATTCCGTGCCCACTGCGACCGTTCCCGAGGATCGCCGATGGGTCACCCACGCCATGATGAAAATCTGTTTGCCAGCGGAAGAAAGGTGCCAACTGACGGCTGATCCGTTGGAACCTTTCATCCGTTGGGAGATTGTTTTTCAAGGGAGAAACCATGAAAACTCGCCACAGATGAACACGGAAGGGTGAGACGATCCGTGTGCATCCGTGATGACTTTTCGAAGGAGGATGCGCGATGAAGACACTTTTTCGCAGACTCGGTGCTGTGACGATGGCCATTGTGCTCGCCACGCTTGTGCGGGCGCAATCCGATCCCGTCGAGACGTACAAACGCGAAGCCCTGACGTTGATTGATGGCATGAGGAAACAAACGCAGGTCATGGTGGACATGATTTTCAGCTTTGCCGAACTGGGTTTTCAGGAGTTCGAGACCTCGAACTACGTGACGGGAATTCTGGAGAAAGAGGGATTCCGGGTCGAACGCGGCGTCGCGGGAATCCCCACCGCCTGGGTGGCCACCTGGGGGAGCGGCAAACCCGTCATCGGATTCATCGCCGACATTGACGGCATTCCCGGCAGCTCGCAAAAGCCCGGCGTGGCCTATCATGATCCGCTCATCGAAGGCGGGCCGGGGCACGGCGAAGGCCATAATGCGGGACAGGCCGTGATCGTGACGGCAGCGGCGGCCGTCAAGCGGATCATGGAGAAATACCGTCTGCCGGGAACGCTCAAGCTCTATCCCGGCGTGGCCGAAGAGTTGCTCGGTAGCAAAAACTATTACGTGCGTGCGGGCCTCTTCAAAGATGTGGATATCGTTCTCGGCGCTCACATCAGCGACGGATTCAGCACGTCCTACGGTCAAGCCAACACCGGCCTGGTCTCCACGCAATTCACCTTCCGCGGTCAGACGGCTCACAGTGCCGGCGCTCCCTGGCGCGGTCGGAGTGCGCTGGATGCCGTTGAACTCATGGATATCGCCTGGAACTTTCGCCGGGAACATCTGCGATTGCAACAGCGCTCCCATTACGTGATTGTCGAAGGCGGCGATCAGCCCAATGTCGTTCCCGATCGAGCGACCGTCTGGTATTACTTCCGCGAGACGGATTATCCCCGCATCAAGCAGTTGCACGAACTCGGTCAGAAAATTGCGCGGGCGGCGGCGATGATGACCGACACCGAGGTGAGCGAACGCGTTCTCGCCGCCACCTGGCCCACTCACTTCAACAAGGTCGTCGCCGAAACGCTGCAAAAGAATATCGAGCGAGTGGGAATGCCCGCCTGGAGCGAGGAGGATCAAACGCTGGCGCGGGCGCTTCAAAAAGAGATCGGCGCGGAAGTCACCGGGTTGAGAACTCAGGTGGGGAGGCTGGAACCGCGAGGCGATACGATGGGCGGCGGATCGGACGACATCGGCGAGATCTCCTGGAATGTGCCGACGGTCTACCTGCGCTATCCGGGGAACATTCCCGGCTTGCCCGGTCACAACTGGGCGAATGCCGTCAGCATGGCCACGCCAATTGCCCATAAGGGAGCAACAGCCGGAGCCAAGGCCCTCGCGCTCACGGCGCTCGATTTCCTCACCCAACCGGCGTTGGTGAAGGCGGCCTGGGATTACTTCCACGAGCAAACGAAGGACATCAAGTGGGTCTCGCTCATTCCCGAGGGAACGCCTCCACCCATCCACCTGAACAAGGAGAAAATGGAGAAGTTTCGCCCGCAGTTGCAGAAGCTTCGTTTTGATCCGTCGCGCTACGATACCTACCTGGAGCAATTGGGAATTCGGTATCCCACCGTGCGATCCTCCGGCAACTGATGGGTGCGCTGGCGGCGTGACGCCCTTTTCCACGGTCGGTCTCCCGATTGTGGGGAGCACGGTTTGTCGTCGTGGCCGAGCCCGCAATCGGGAGGCGGCGTGATCTGTGCAGGACACGATCACCTGAAATCGCCTGACGTCGCTCATTCCCCATCGGCGGTGTTCCTTCGTCGTTGGTGATGACATGGGCTTTTGCCGGTCGTTCAGGGCAATGTCCTGGAGAAGAAAGGCTTCCACATCCTCGCGCAAAATTTCAAAAAGTCGTGGGAAAATTTTCCAAAATCTCGGAAGCGATTTCCGAGATTCTGGAAATGGGGCGGAAGGTGGCGAGACCGCCTGCCTCTAACTTCTTGAGGGGCGGAGGCAAACAAAATGACGGTCCGTGGCACGTCGCTTGCGTAAAAAGAAGCGGCTTCGCACGAAGCCACGAGATTCAGCGAGGAGGTGGATTTTATGAAGCGCGTGGCACTAGTGACACTCATCATCGGCCTGGTTTGGGCTCTGGGGGCTGAGTCCCTGAGAGCGCAAACGATTCTGGGTTCTCTTTCGGGTGTGGTGACCGATCCTCGGGGAGATCCGATTCAGGGAGCGACGGTGACGATCAGAAACGAAGAGACAGGACTCACGCGGGTCCTGACGACCAATGAGACGGGCTTTTATCGGGCCGACTCACTCCCCGTGGGTGAAAACTACACCGTCACGGTGGAGCATCCCGGATTCAAGAAGGAGATTCGCACCGGGATTGCCGTGCGAGCGGTTGCGATCACCCGTGTGGACATTCAACTCCAGGTGGGAGAAATCGCCGAAGTGGTTGAAGTCACGGCGACGGCTGCTGAGTTGCTCGAGCGCACCGAAGCGCGAGTGGCAAAATCCATCGAAAGCCGACAGGTTTTCGAGTTGCCGGGACGGAATACGCTGACCGGCCTGGCTCTGCTTGTGCCGGGGACGGTGCCGAACGTTCCGGGCATGCCCGGTTCGGGATTTGCCACCAGTGGCGGGCGGTCGCGCTCGAACAATTTCAACCTGGACGGATCCAACAATAATGATGACTCGCTCTCGATTCCGCGCCAGACCGTTCCTCCCGAAGCGGTCGCTGAATTCCAGATCGTGACCAACAATTTCAATGCCGAGCAGGGCCGCAACTCGGGTGCCGTCATCAACGTCATCACCAAGTCGGGAACCAACGAGTATCATGGAACGGTTCATTGGACCTGGGCGGGCAATGGCCTGAATGCTCTGACGCTTCAGCAAGAGCGCGTCTACCGGGGAGCATTACAGCAAGGTCTGTCCAAGCATCAGGCCTTGCGCTCGGCTAAGAATCCGACGGTGGAAAATCTGGGTGGCTTCACCATTGGCGGTCCGGTGGTGAAGGAGAAGACCTTCTTTTTCGGTTCCTATGACTTTGATCTGTTCCGCAGCACACTCGGATCGGCGGCTCGCAATGCCATCACCCGTGAGGGGTTGGATCTGCTGCGGGCCAATGCTGCCGCCCAGGGCTTCGCGCCGGAGGCGATTGATTTTCTGGCCAACACCTTCCCGGTGGCCAATGATTTTTCCACCCGGTTCAACGTGAACGTCGCGGCGGCCGGTCAACCGGCGCTGCTCATTCCCTTCGCTCGGTTCAATCGCGGAGCCGTCGAGACGCTCAAGTACGAGACGAACTTCCATCGCTTCCTCACGCGACTGGACCACAGGTTCAGCGATAAGGATCAGATCTTCGGCCGCTATCTCTTCGATGACAGCGATGATCCGGGAACACCGGCTTCCTTGCGCGGTCAGGAGATCGGGACGGCGGTGCGAAATCAGAGTCTGACGCTCGTGCACACTCACGTTTTCTCGCCTCGGGCGGTGAACGAGTTCCGCTTCGCCTACAATCGCCGGGCTATTACATTTCCGTTGGGAGAGACGGTGCGCCGCTTCGGAGCCTTCTCCATCGGAGGGGTGGGGGCGGCCTTCAACCTGGGGAACATCAACTTCCCGCAGTTCCGCACCGACAATATCTACCAGTACGCGGATAAGTACACCTACACCGTCGGTCGCCATTCTCTGCGAGCCGGTGTGGACATTCGTCGGGTGCAATTGAACTCGTTCTTCGCTCCGATTGTTGATGGTCAGGTGACTTATCCCAATTTGCGGGCGTTCCTGCGTGATGAAAACGCCACCTTCAATCAATACGCCGGAGAAGCCTACGTTCCCAGCCGGTTGACGGAGGTGGGCGCGTTTCTCCAGGATGATTTCCGTCTGACGACGAACCTGACGCTCAATCTCGGTATCCGCTACGAGTACACCGGCACTCCCTTCAACTTCTTCTCCAATGCGACGCCGGACATTAACAACTGGGGGCCGCGCTTTGGCTTCGCCTGGAATCCCAAGACGGAGGCGACGGGATTCTGGGGGCGATTGACAGGAGGCGACAAGCTGGTGATTCGCGGAGGATACTCGCTCACCTACGACCAGATCTTCCAGAACGTCCTGCTGAATACGTCACGGAACTTCCCGCGCGGCGTCCAGGTCGCTCTGGGTCCGATTTCGGGTCAACGCCTCTTCCTGCGCAGCAACTGGCCGTCGCCGCCGACGCCGGAGGATTTCGTTCGGCTGGGCGGAAATCCCGATCTTCTGCCCTACCGCTACTTCTCGCGGGACAAGCGCGTCAGCCAGCCTTACACGAATCAGTACAGTCTCACCCTCCAGCGGCAATTCCTCAAAGACTATGTGCTGAGCATCGGCTATGTCGGCACGCGGGCGTTGAAGCTCATCCGCGAGTACGAGACCAACATCGGATTCTTCAAAGCGGCGGTGGATCGCAATCCCTCGGTCTATCAGAGCGTCCTGCCGTTTTTGCAACTGACGACGCGCAGCGGACAGGCCGTCTACTTGAGAGACCCGGCGCGCGGTTCCATCCTCGTCGGGGATGGTCATGCGCAGTCCTGGTATAACTCGCTCCAGGTCTCCGTTGACAAGCGGCTGAGCCATGGCCTGCAATTCGGCGCGGCCTACACCTATTCCAGCTATATCAGCACGAGCGATGACATCCTGGGAGCCTGGCTGGCTCAGACCTTGCCCGCCAACCCCATTGATGCCCGACTCGATCGGGGTCGCTCCATCTACGACCGACCGCATCGCTTGGTCATCAATTACGTCTGGGACATCCCCGGCTATAAGGGGGAGAACGGCGTGCTGCGTCAGACGCTGGCGGGATGGAGGCTGTCGGGAATCACCACCTTCCAATCGGGGACGCCTTACTCCGTTTTCAATAACAACAATGCTCTGGGAATTCTGCCGGGTCAGATCACGACGATTGCCTTCTCGCAGCGCGTCTCGATCAATCCGGCGGGAGATCGCTCGCTGGTCACCGGTCTGGGTCCCGATGGACGTCCGCTCAATCCCGCTGCCTTCTGGATCGTCCCCGGCACTAACTCCGGCATCGTGGGGAATTCCGGCCGCAATCGCTTCCGCACCGAGGGCGTGAATAACTTCGATATGGCTCTGGTCAAAGAGATTCGCATTACCGAGAGCCATTCTCTCCATCTGCGGTGGGAAGTGTTCAACGTCTTCAACCATCGCCAGTATATCTATCCGCCGCCCAACTTCCTCTCGGAGACCACGCTGGTCGGCCCGACACAGCCTGATTTGAATCTCGGCTGGTCACATCTCGGATTGACGGGAGCTACGCCCGGCGGACGGAGCATGATCTTCACGCTGCGGTACACCTTCTAATAGCATGGCCCGATGCTCCTTCCGAGAGCATCGGGCCCTTTTTTCCTCCAAGGTCGGTGGGACTCCCGCTCTACCATCAGGAGGGCTCCTCCAAAACGATGGTGATACGCATCATCTGACAGGCTGCGCCGTCAAGCTGAGCCTTCGCCATTGTGCCGGAACTCTCCTTCCCGCCCGCTTATGTGATGTCCGTTGGTGCTGGAAAAAGAGAACCCACCGTGTTACGACAAGGTGGGTTCTCTCTGAAAGGAGGTTACTGTGCGAGCTTTTGCATCTGTTCGCGTGTGAGGGGCTTGGCAAAGAGCATCTGTCTTTTGTCAGTGCCCGATTTCAGGAAGGCCCATTTTGTCGGGTCAGTTGATGGCGATTGGGGATCGCCTGTATAAGTTACGAAATCAAACTTCAGCGCCTGCTGCCAATCGGGCGGCACGGGAATAACGCCGCTTGGACCGATGAGCTTCTTTTGCTGCTCATCCCAACGGGTTATTGTGATTTTTCCCGTTTGGGCATATTCGGTGACCGCCTGATTCACATGACATTCAGCGCATGATCGTCCCTTGGCCACGATGGCATGGGCGCGATACGGGGCAATGGCCAGGAAGGACTTTCCCTGGTAGGTAAGTCCCATGATCGTGGCCGGATAAACCTTCCCTGAACCCTCGCGCCGAACAAGAAGCATAAAGCCTTGCAGGACGCCGTAAGGACGATTAACGCCTCCGGCGACCTGACTTTCAAAATGACAATTGAAGCAAGAGAGGACGGATTGCGTGTGGCAAGCCGTGCAATCAACCGTTGCCTGGTGAATGTCATGGCTGGTATTGGAGGGGACGGTCCGATGGCACCTATCACAGGAGACATCCATCGCACCCGGCTCCAGCCAGGAGAGGTACACCTGCCCATCGCCGTGCATCTCGCGTTTGGTATGACAGCTCCGACAGGTGAAACCCAGGTCCCGATGGACATCGGGAAAGCGCAGGGTGGCAATTTCTAACGCCTGTCGGCGATGACACTTCAGGCATGTCTCTTGGGCTACCGCATCACCAACACGGACATGGCAATCCGAGCAGTCGGGTTTGTAGGTCGCACTGTCAATAGGGCTCCCATCAGCGCGAGTTCCCGGATGGCACCTCAGGCAGGCCAGTTGATCAATGGGGATATTGGTCAAGGCTTCGAATCCCTCGTTGTGTTTGCTATACCACGTGTGCTTCCCCCGGCGGGTGGCGTGTAAGCTGGTTGGGAACGCGTCGTTGATGGTGGGTTCTTGAGCTGCACTGACAACAGGTTCCTGAAGAAGCAGGTGCGTCAGCCCACTTCTCCCCCATCTGCTCCCCGACCCCACCAGGAGGAGAAAGCTGGCCACTGCAAGCGGGACCATGCGTCTGACCTGTTTGCTCATATCCGAACCTCCTCAGTCAAAGGATCAGTTGGGTGAGTTCATCAATTTGCCCGCAAACTCTATGCCATCGAAAAGAGAGTCGCATAACGTTGAACATGGGCGAAGGGGATCAAATGCTTACGGGCAAGCATGTTGAACTCCTCAACACTCGCAGGGCGCAACCGCCTGTGTTTTATCGCCTCATGATGTGGGGATTTTGCCCCCACTTCTCTTGCCCTGACATATGACAGGGACTGGCATAGCAGGTGTTCATCCGGCGGACGCGGTATATCGCGGCGGCGTTCCATTGACGAGCGTGATCTCGCACGCGGGACAGATGCGTCGGATCTCCGCGAGAACATCAGGGGATGGTTTCACTTTGACAAAGGGATTGGGTTTGACGGTAGCCCAGAGAGCACGTTCGCACTCGACTTCAAAAATCACGTCAGCCGAGCCGCGATGCCGATCGAGGACGCCATAGAGAGCGTCCACCTGTGCCGGTGTCGCACCACCCGCGGGAAAGCGAATGATCACGGCTTTTGTCTGACGCTCAGCCAGTGATTGGAGCGTCATAATTTCTTCGGCGAAAAGGGCTGCCGTTCCCTCCTCGACCTCCAGCTTGCCTCTTACGACGACCAGGGCGTCATCTCGCAGCAGGCCGTTGGCGCGCGCGTAAACGTCAGGCCAGGCGACGACTTTGAGATGACCGTACTGGTCTTCGAGCACGAAGACGGCGAAGCGATCGCCCTTCTTGGTCGTTTTCACCGCCAGGTTGGTGACGATCCCGGCGATGGTGATCACGCGAGAGGAGGGTACGATGGGCCGTGAGGAGGGCGGCAGCGGAGAGTCCGGCACATCGCCGTTGAGATCGGCTCCGGCCTCCGGGGGCTCCTCTTTGGTCTCACGGAGCATCAGGAGAATCTCCGTCGTCGCGTCGGTGTAGGCCGCGATTTCGCGGGCGTAGCGATCCAGCGGATGGCGGGTGACGTAGAAACCGAGCGTTTCCTTCTCTCCCAGGAGTTGCTCTTCCACCGATTCGTCGGCGACATCGGGAACCGGAGGTTCGATGGCGGTGGTGGTCGCCTCACCCATCGTGCCGAACAGACCGAATTGTCCGACGGCGCGTTCGCGCTCGCGTCGGGCGCCGAAGTCAATCGCCTGATCCACGACGGCCAGCAACTGCTTTCGTTTGTATCCGAGCGAATCAAACGCGCCGGCCTTAATGAGACTCTCCAGCACGCGCTTATTGAGCACCCGTTGATCCACGCGGGCGGCAAAATCGAAGATCGAACGGAACGGGCCGCCGGCATCGCGAGCGGCCAGGATGGCCTGGACCGTCGGCAAGCCCAGGCCTTTAATGGCGGCTAATCCGAAACGAATTTTCCTCCCCTGAGGAGTGAATCCTTCGCGGCTGCTGTTGACGTCGGGAGGAAGAATCTCGATCCCCTGCGCCCGCGCCTGATTGATGTATTTCACCACCTTGTCGGTGTTGTTGAGTTCGTTGGAGAGGACGGCGGCATAAAAGAAAGTGGGATAGTGAGCCTTCAAATAAGCCGTTTGATAGGCCAGATGGGCGTAAGCCACCGAGTGCGACCGATTGAAGGCATAATCGGCAAATCCCTCCAGTTGCTGCCAGAGCTTTTCCAGTTTGGCGCGATCATGTCCGCGCTCCACTCCTCGCTGAAGGAAGGCCTCTCGATGCTTGTCGAGTTCCTCGCGCTTTTTCTTTCCCATCGCCCGTCGAATGAGGTCGGCATCGCTCGGCGAATATCCGGCCAGCTTTTGAAACAGCGCCATGACCTGTTCCTGGTACAGAGGAATGCCGTAGGTGGTCTCCAGGACTTCGCGGACTTCGGGGAAATCGTAGGTGACGCGGCGCCGTCCCTGTCGTCGTTCGATATAATCGGCCACCATGCCGCTATCAATCGGTCCGGGGCGATAGAGCGCATTGAGGGCTACCAGATCCTCCAGCTTCTCGGGTTTGAGACGGCGGCAGAGGTCGCGCATCCCTTCGCTCTCAAATTGAAAGATCGCGTCGGTCTCCCCGTTGGCGAAGAGGGCGAAGGTCGCCGGATCATCGAGCGGAATTTTGGTCATGTCGAGCGTCTCGCCCGTCTGGGCCTGGATCATCTTCAGGCAGTCATCAATGATCGTCAGCGTCGTCAGGGCGAGAAAATCCATCTTCAACATTCCCGTCTTCTCCAGATCCGCCAGGGCGAACTGGGTGGTGATTTCGCCTTTGGGCGTCTTGTAGACGGGAATGAGGTCGTGAAGCGGTTGTGGGGAGATGACGATCCC